>NZ_JBIWYK010000060.1:0-10426 GCF_044752385.1 Allobosea sp. CER48
CCGCAATGGCCGACCAGAAGCTCGGTCGGATTCTCCTTCTAGTGACCGCCTGCGGCTGGGGGCTGAACTGGTCCGTCCTGAAATACGTCCTGATCGACTGGCCGCCGCTGTTCGCGCGCGGCACGGCGGGCCTGATCGGCGCGGCCTTCCTCGCCCTGATTGCGGTCCGTCGGGGTGAGACGCTCGCCGTTCCGAGCGGAGCCTGGCTGCCGCTGACCTTCGCCGCCGGGATCAACGTGTTCGCCTGGATGGGCTTCACCGCCCTGTCGCTGAACTGGCTCAAGGTTTCCGAGGGGGCGCTCATCGCCTATTCGATGCCGATCTGGGCGATGCTGATCGCCTGGCCGCTGCAGGGCGAGCGGCCGGACGGCCGCAGCCTGCTCGCGCTGGCGCTCGGCGTCGCCGGCATCGCGATCCTGATGGGCGGGCCCGACTTCGCTGTCCGCAAGCTGCCGGGCGTGCTGTTCGGCCTCGCCGCCGCCATTCTCTTCGCCGTGGGAACCGTGATGGCCCGCAAGCCCATGGCGATGCCGGCGACGGCGTCGACGGCCTGGCAAGTCGCACTCGGCTGCCTGCCGATGGTCGTGCTCAGCCTGCTTCTCGAGGAGCCGCGGGTCTACGCCCTGTCCGGCCAGGGCTCTCTGGGGCTCGCCTACATGGCGGTTGGGCCGATGGCGCTGTGCTACCTGAGCTGGTTCGGCGCCCTGAAGCGCCTGCCCACGGCGGTCGCCGCAACCGGCATGCTGATCGTCCCGATCGTCGGCACGCTGTCGGCCGTGCCGCTGCTGGGCGACGCCTTGGGGCCGCGCGAGATCCTCGCCATCGCCATCACGCTGAGCGGCGTTGGATTGGCGCTGCGGGCCCGTCGCGGCTAGCGGCCGGCCTCAGCGCGCCTGCAACAGAAAGACCTGGGTCTCCCCGTATGCCCGCCGCTCCAGCTCCTCGAAGCCATCGGGCAGGCTGATCTCGGCATCCGCAGACTCTTCGAGGACGATCAGCGCCTCGGGCGCCAGCCAGCCGCCCTCGCGCGCCGACGCCAGCGCCTTTTCTCCCAATCCGTTGCGATAGGGCGGGTCGCAGAAGACCAGGCCGAACGGCGCCATGCCCGTGATCGGCCCGAGCTTCGTCGCGTCTCGGCGGAAGATGCGGCTGAAGCCGGCGAGGCCGAGCGCCATCTGGTTCTCGCGGATGATGCCACGCGCCTCCGTGCCGTCATCGACCAGCAGCGCGAAGCCCGCCCCGCGCGAGAGCGCCTCGAAGCCGAGGGCGCCGGTGCCGGCAAAGAGATCGAGCACGCGCGCGCCCTCGACCGCGTCGCCGTAGCCGTGGACGAGCACGTTGAACAGGGATTCGCGCAGGCGATCCGAGGTCGGCCGGATGCTGCCGATCCCCGGCTTCGGGCCGGCCAGAGGCCGGCCGCCGAGACGTCCGCCGACGATCCGCATCGCCTAGCCGCGCTTGCCGCCACCAGACGGGCGCGGACCCCTGCCGCTGCCGCCGGGGCGTGGGCCCTTGCCGCCGCCCGGTCGTCCGCCACCCGGCTTCCCGCCGAAGGGCCGGCCGCCACCGGCCGGTCGTTCCGAGGAACGGGCGCCGAAGCTCTTGCCACCGAAGCTTTTCCCGCCGGGCTTGTCGCCGAAGCTACGTCCGCGCGGTCGATCCTCGGCGGCGGCCGCGTCGCGCGTGCGGCGCAGCGGACGTTCCGTGGCCTCGCGGCTCACGCGTTCCGGGCGCTCGCCGCGGGCGGGGCGTTCCTGCCGGGCTTCCTCGGACGTGCGACCACGTTCGTGCCGCGGCAGCCGGTCGGGCCTGCGTCCACGCGCGGGGGCCTCCTCTTCGCGCGCTGCGGCGCCGACGCGTTCGACCAGCACGCGCCGTCCCTTCGGATCGGCGATCGGCGTGTCGCGCCGGCGCTTGACCTCGCCGGAGGCCTCGCGCTGCTGCCGCTCCAGCTTGGGATCGGCGCCACGGCGCGGAGCCGCCTTGCGCTCGCGCTGCGGCTCGGTCTCGGCATCGCGCCAGACGGTGCGGGTCCACGGCTTGTCGCCGCGCAGCTCGCGCACCGCCTCGCGGCGCGCCTCGTGCTGGTCGTCGGCGCTCTCGCGGCGTCGACGCGGGCGGTCTTCGCCGGCCGGGGCCGGGCGCGGCGCGGCGGGCAGGGCGTCGCGGCGCGGCGATTCGAAGTCGGCGCCGGCCTTGGCGGCGAGCTCGGTGCCCAGCTGGTCCTGCAGGACGCGCGAGCGGATCTCGTCGGCCTCGCCTTCTTCGAGGTCGCCGAGCTGGAACGGACCGAATGAGATGCGGATCAGCCGGTTCACCGTCAGCCCGAGATGCTCGAGCACGGTCTTGACCTCGCGGTTCTTGCCTTCGCGCAGATCGACCGTCAGCCAGGTGTTGAAGCCCTGCTGGCGCTCGAAGCGGGCGACGACCGGTCCGTACTGGATGCCGTCGATGGTGACGCCGTCCTTGACGGTGTCGAGCACGTCCTGCGTCACCTCGCCGAAGGCGCGCACGCGATAGCGGCGCAGCCAGCCGGTCTCCGGCAGCTCCAGCACGCGCGCGAGCCCGCCATCATTGGTCAGCAGCAGCAAGCCTTCGGTATTGATGTCGAGGCGGCCGATGGTGAGCACGCGCGGCAGGTCTTCGGGCAGCACGTCGAAGACGGTCGGCCGGCCCTCGGGGTCGAAATTGGTCGTCACCACGCCGCGGGGCTTGTGATAGAGCCACAGGCGCGTGCGCTCGCGGGCCGGCAGGGGCTCGCCGTCGACCAGCACGACGTCGGTCGGCTTCACGTCGAAGGCCGGGCTTTCCAGCACCGTGCCGTTCACGCTGACGCGGCCTTCCTCGATCATCGCCTCGCTGTCGCGGCGCGAGGCGACGCCGGCGCGGGCCATCACCTTGGCGATGCGCTCCGGCTCGTCGGCCGTGATCAGCTTGCGCTCGGGCGCTGCCTCGCGCGCGCGGCGGGGCCGATCCTCATGACCGCCGGCACTTTCGAAGCGCGGAGGGCGCGGGCGCGAAAAACGCTTCTCGCCGTCGCGGCCCTCGCCGCGCGGTGGCCGGTCGGCTCCGCCATGCGCCCTGTCGCGGGCCGGGAAGGGGCGATCGCCCGTTCTGGCGGGGCGCCGCGGACGCTCTTCGCCGGAACGCTCGCGGAAGCTGCGGCCTTCGCCTTCTGCGCCGGAGCGAGCCGGACGCTCGCCGTCGAAACGGCGCGGACGCGGGGCATCGCCCTCGGCGCGTGCCGGCCGCTCGAAGCGGCGTGCAGGGCGTTCGTCGCCGCCGGAATGACCGCGGAAGGGTTTGCGCTCGCCGTCGCGGACCGGGCGCTCGTCGCCGGTCGAACGGCTGCGGAAGGGCTTGCGCTCACCGTCGCGCGCCGGGCCGCGGCCCTCGCCGCCGGAGCGGCTGCCGAAGCTCCTGCCGCCCGAGTCCCTGCCGCCACCGAAGCCCTTGCCGCCGCCACGGCCGCCGGCGCCGCCGCCCTTGCGTGGGCCGCGGCCTCTGTTGTTGTCGTCGTCTTTCATGACTGCTCCTGAGCCGGCCGAGCACAACCGCTTTGCGGGAAGGGCCTGGCTCGCTTATTCGCTATAACCGGCGCTTGTAGCAGAGGCTTTCCCTCGCTGCGAGCGCCAAAGCTGGGGTTCACGATGTCTAAACCGCAATCACCCTCCGCGCTCGACGCGATGGCGCTCGCCTTCGACGAGGCGAAGGCGGCTGCGCTGCGCGGCGAGGTGCCGGTCGGGGCGGTGGTGGTGCGCGACGGCGCGGTTCTCGGCCGGGCCGGCAACCGCACGCTGGAGCTGAAGGACCCGACCGCCCATGCCGAGATGCTGGCGCTGAGGCTGGCCTGCGAGGCGATCGGCAGCGAGCGGCTGATCGGCTGCGACCTCTACGTCACGCTCGAGCCCTGCCCGATGTGTGCCGCCGCGATCTCCTTCGCGCGGATCAGGCGGCTCTATTTCGGCGCCGCCGATCCGAAGGGCGGCGCGATCGAGAACGGCGTCAGGCTCTATGAGAGCGCGACCTGCCACCACGCGCCGGAGACCTATGGCGGCTTGCGCGAAATCGAGGCTGCGGCGCTGCTGCGGGACTTCTTCCGCGCGCGCCGCTGATCCTCAGGTGTCCGACGAGTTGATGCCGAATTTCAGCGCGAGCTGAGCGCGGTCCATGCAGGAGACGTCGTAGGTGACCTGCCGGCCCTTGAATTCCGGGCGCTTGCCGAACTCCTTGGTCATCGAGCGGGTGATGTCGTCGATACGCGCTTCGCAGGCCTGGACGGAGGTGAATTCCATCTCGCTGATGCGACTGGTGGCGCAGGGGGCTTCCCCGGCGACGCAGGCCATGATGACCATGGTGAAGGCATCCATGCAGGCGCTCCTGTTGCGGCCGGTCAAGGCTGCGCCCGTATGGTTAGCGCTTGGTTAAGACCGGCGATGTACCCCCGCGCGTCCTTAAGCAAGAAGCGGACCGTTACGCAAGGCTGCGCCAGCAGAGATAGGCGCCGAGCGCCAGCAGCCCGGCGAAGAAGCAGGCCTTGAAGGTCGCCGGCGAGATGCGGTTGCGAATGAACTGGCCGGCGCCCATCCCCAGCAGCGCCGGAAGGAGGGCGAGCAGCGATTGCCAGGCGACGGTGCCGTTCAGCGCGCCGGCGCCGATCAGGCCCAAGGAGAGCGCCAGCGTCGAGACGATGAAGGAGATGCCGAGCGCCTGCACAAGCTCGTCCTTGTCGAAGCCGAGTGCCTGCAGATAAGGCACGGCCGGCAGCACGAAGACGCCGGTAGCCGCGGTGACGACGCCCGTGGCGAGGCCGATCACGGGGCCGAGCCAGCCTTCCCAATGGGCGGGAACGCGCAGTTTCGCCGCCTTCAGCCCAACCAGCGCATAGAGTACGAGCGCAAGGCCGAGCCAGAGCGTCGCGGTGCCGTCCTTCTGCTGCTGCAGCAGCCCGGCGCCGGCCCATGTCCCCACGCAGATCGCGGCGAGCATCGGGCCGAGCCGCCGCAGCGTCGTGCCGAGCTTCGGCCCGGTCGCGATCTGCCAGCCATTGGTCACGAGATTGGGCACGACGAGCAGCGCCGCTGCCTGTGCCGGCGCCATCACCACGCCGAGGATGCCGACCGCGATGGTCGGCAGCCCGAGCCCGATCACGCCTTTGACGAAGCCGGCGAGCACGAAGGTCGCGGTGATGAAGAGGAGGAGGGTCGTGTTGTCCATGCCTGCTTTTGGCATTGCCTGCGGCGGCTGTCGCGGCCCGATGCTACGGCCGGCGCCGTAGCGTTCCCGCTTGCGGCGCGGCGGCGATGGCGCATCATGTCGGCATGAACACGCAAGGTCCCTATCTCGCGGAGATCGCCCATCTGATGGGCGATCCGGCCCGCGCCAACATGCTGCACGCGCTGATGGACGGCCGGGCGCTGACGGCCAAGGAGCTCGCCTGGATCGCCGGCGTCGCGCCGCAGACGGCGAGCGGCCATCTCGCCAAGCTGATGCAGGGCAGCTTGATCGATGTCGCGGTGCAGGGGCGCCATCGCTACTACAGGCTCGCCGGGCCGGAGGTGGCGGCGGCGCTGGAGGGATTGATGGTGCTGGCCAATCTGGATGTCACCAGCCGGCGTTTGCCTTCGCGCGTCGGCGCCGAACTGAGCGAGGCCCGGACCTGCTACGACCACTTCGCCGGCCGCCTTGGCATCGGCATCCATGACGCGCTGATGACGGGCGGTCATCTTGCCGTCAGCGAGGGCGGCTATGCGCTCACCGCGTCGGGCCGGGCGATCTTTTCCGGTCTTGGCGTCGACCCCGACGCGAGCAGCCGGAGCCGCCGCGCGGCGCTGCGGCCCTGTCTCGACTGGAGCGAGCGCCGGCCGCATCTCGCCGGCCATCTTGCGGCCTCGCTCGCCTGCCGCTGCTTCGAGATGGATTGGGTGCGTCGCCGCAAGGACAGCCGTGCCGTGATCCTGACCGGGGAAGGCCGGGCGGTGCTGGAGAGCTCGCTTCCCGGCTTCCGCTGCGACGCGCCCGCGCCGGTCAGCCCGCGTTCGAAAGCGCCCGTTCCAGCCCTCGCTTGACCTCGTCCTTGATCGGCTCGGCCGCTGCGAGGATCGCCTTCGCCTTGAAGAAGTCGAGCCCGCCGATGCCGTCGGTGCCGGCCCGGATCAGGATGTCCGGCGGCTGCTGCTCGACCATGCGCTGGACCAGCGTACGTGTCAGGATCTGCGAGGCACCGACGATCGCCTCCATCGCGCCGGGAATGCGGGTGTCGCTCGTCGCGCTCGTCGGTGCGCTGACATCGACCGCGACCACGACGCGGCCGCGCGCCAGAAGCGCGCGATAGGGCAAGGGATCGATCGCGCCGCCATCGATCAGCACGCGCCCGCCGAGCGCGATCGGCCGCACCAGCCCGGGGATGGCGAGCGAGGCGGCGACGGCAGGCGTCAGCGGCCCGTCGTTCACCAGGACCTCGGCGTGGCGATGGTAGTCGGCCGCCACCGCCGTGAACGGGATCGCCAGCTCCTCGAAACGGTCCGGCACCGCCTCCGGCCAGAACAGGTCGAGCAGGCGCTCGCCGTCGATCAGCACCGGGTTGCCCAGGCCGCGCACGAGATCGGTGAGCTTGCCGATGCGGGCGTCGAGCAGCCTTGCAAGAGCGCGGGCCCGGTCTCCGAAGACCGAAAGCACATGCTCGCGCAGCTCCCGGCCGGAGAGCCCGGCGGCATAGGCCGCGCCGACGATGGCGCCGATCGAGCAGCCGGAAATCCGGGCGGGTTTGAGCCCGAGTTCGTCGAAGGCCTCCAGCACCGCGATATGACTGAGGCCCCGCGCGCCGCCCGCGCCCAGCACGAGCGCGATCTCGGGCGTGCCCGCGTCGTCCGGCGGAGCTGCGCTGCTGCGGGAGCCGCTCATGGCCTGCGGTCCTTCCGCCGGCTCAGGCCACGGCCTGCGCCAGGAAGGGCTTCAGCGCCGCGAGCGTGGCCTGCGGGTTCTCTTCGGGCAGGAAGTGCCCGCTGTCGATCGCCTGTCCCTCGGCCTGTGGCGCGAAGGTCTTGCGCCAGGTTTCGAGCGGGCTCGCGCCCTTGGCCGGGATGCCGGCCTCGCCCCAGAGCACCAGCGTCGGGCAGAGGATACGTTTGGCCGCAGCGAGATCGGTCTTGTCGTGCTCGATATCGGTGGTGGCGCCGGCGCGATAATCCTCGCAGGCTGCATGGGTGCGCGAAGGGTCGGCGAAGGATTCCGCGTAGGACCGCATCGCCAGCGGATCGAACAGGTCGAGATTCTTCGCCCGGCTCCAGCTCGCGATCGTTCGGTCCAGCCAGCCGACAGGGTCGGCCTTGAGCAGGTTTTCCGGCATCGGCTCGGGCTGCGCCAGGAAGGTCCAGTGATAGACCTGCATGGCACGCGCCGCGTTCATGCCTTCCCACATCGAGACGGTCGGCAGGATGTCGAGCAGGACGAGCCGCTCGACCCGGCCGGGATGGTCGAGTGCGAGGCGATAGGCGACGCGCGCCCCGCGATCATGGCCGATCACACCGAAGCGGATATGGCCGAGCGCCTGCATCGCGGCCACGATGTCGTCGCCCATGCTGCGCTTGGTGTAGGTCTCCCTGCCGCCGTCGCCATGCGGCGCGGCCGACCAGCCATAGCCGCGCAGGTCCGGGCAGACGACGGTATGGGTCTTAGCCAGCTCGGGCGCGAGCCGGTGCCACTCGGCATGGGTCTGCGGGAAGCCGTGGATCAGCACCAGCGGCGGGCCTTCGCCGCTGACGCGCGCGAAGATCTTGCCGACCGGCCCGTCGATCCAGTGCGCCTTGAAGCCGGGAAAGAGATTGTCGATGTTCGCCATGACCGAGAGCATAACTCCCGCCGCAGCGTCCTGTCAGCCTTGCTCGCGCTTCACCGCCTGCCAGCCGATGTCGCGGCGGCAGAACCCTTCCGGCCAGTCGATCCTGTCGACCGCTTGATAGGCGCGCGCCTGTGCCTCGCCGACGCTCTTGCCGAGGGCGACGACGTTGAGGACGCGCCCGCCATTGGCGACGAGGTCGCCATTCGTCAGCTTCGTGCCGGCGTGGAAGACGAGGATGTCGTCCAGTTCCTCGGCCTTCTCGACGCCGCGGATGACGCTGCCGGTCTCCGGGCTCGCCGGGTAGCCCCTGGCTGCCAGCACCACGGTGAGCGCCGCCTCGTCGCGCCAGCGGAGGTCGACCTTGTCGAGCACCCCGTCGCAGGCTGCGAGCAGAGCCGGCACGATATCGCTCTTGAGGCGCGGCATCAGCACCTCGCATTCCGGGTCGCCGAAGCGGGTGTTGTATTCGATCAGCTTCGGCCCCTGCGCCGTGATCATCAGCCCGGCGAAGAGCACGCCCTGGAACGGCGTGCCGCGCTTGGCCATGCCCGCGAGCGTCGGCCGGATGATTTCGGCCATGACGCGCTCTTCCAGCGCGGGCGTCATCACGGGCGCCGGCGAATAGGCGCCCATTCCGCCGGTATTCGGCCCGGTATCGCCGTCGCCGACGCGCTTGTGGTCCTGCGCCGAGGCGAGGGCGAGCGCATGCGCGCCGTCGCAGAGCGCGAAGAAGCTGGCTTCCTCGCCGACCATCCATTCCTCGATCACGACCTCGGCACCGGCCGCACCGAAGCTGCCGGAGAACATCATGTCGATGGCCTCGTTCGCCTGATCCAGCGTCTCGGCCATGATCACGCCCTTGCCGGCGGCGAGCCCGTCGGCCTTGATCACGATCGGAGCGCCCTTGTCCGCGACATAGGCCCTGGCGGAGGCGGCATCCCCGAAGCGGCCGAAGCCGGCGGTCGGGATGCCGAATTCCGCGCAGAGCTCCTTGGTGAAGCCCTTCGAGCCCTCGAGCTGGGCCGCCGCCTTGGACGGGCCGAAGGTCTTGATCCCGGCCTGGTGGAGATCGTCGGCGATGCCGGCGACCAGAGGCCCTTCCGGGCCGACGACGACGAGGTCGATGCCCTGCAACCGGCAGAAGGCGACGACGGCGGCATGGTCGGCGACATCGACCGCGACGTTCTCACCGCATTGTGCCGTGCCGGGATTGCCCGGCGCGATGAACAGCGCATCGCAGAGCGGCGAGGCCGAAATCGCCCAGGCGAGCGCATGCTCGCGGCCGCCAGAACCGATCAGAAGGATCTTCATGTTGGCACCCATCCGCGCTGGCGGCTTTGTGAGCCCTCATCCTGAGGAGCGTTCCGGGGGAACGCGTCCCGAAGGATGCTCCAGTGCGCTCTGGACCATCCTTCGAGACGCCGCTGGCGCGGCTCCTCAGGATGGGGGCTGAGGTCTACCGAAAGGATCCCTGCGCAATAGCGGCACCGGGCGTCGCGGGCAACGCTTCTGCTGTCCCGTCCGGCCCGCTATGGTCCGGCCATGGATCGCGAATCGCCCCTGCCGACCGGCAATGCCCCTGAATGGAGCGTCTCGGACCTCTCCGGCGCGCTGAAGCGTACCCTTGAGGATGCGTTCGGATTCGTGCGCGTGCGCGGCGAGATCTCCGGCTATCGAGGGCCGGTTTCCTCCGGCCATGTCTATTTCTCGCTCAAGGACACCAACGCCAAGATCGACGCGGTGATCTGGAAGGGCGTCTTCGGCCGGCTGAAGACGCGGCCACAGGAGGGGCTGGAGGTCATCGCCACCGGCAAGATCACCACATTTGCCGGCAAGTCGAGCTACCAGATCGTCATCGATTCGCTGGAGCCGGCCGGCGTCGGCGCGCTGATGGCGCTGCTGGAGGAACGCCGCAAGCGGCTGGCGGCCGAGGGGTTGTTCGGCGAGGAGCGCAAGCAGCTCATCCCCTATCTGCCCTCCGTCATCGGCGTCGTGACGTCGCCGACCGGCGCGGTCATCCGCGACATCCTGCATCGTCTGGAGGACCGCTTTCCACGCCATGTGCTGGTCTGGCCGGTCAGGGTGCAGGGCGAGACCAGTGCCGCCGAGGTCGCCAACGCCATTGCCGGGTTCAACGCGCTGGCGCAGGGCGGGCGCATCCCGCGGCCTGACGTCATCATCGTCGCGCGTGGCGGCGGCTCGCTCGAGGACCTGATGGGCTTCAACGAGGAGGTCGTGGTCCGCGCGGCCGCGGCCTCGGACATCCCGCTGGTTTCGGCCGTCGGCCACGAGACCGACACGACCCTGATCGATTTCGCCGCCGATCTGCGCGCCCCGACGCCGACCGGCGCCGCCGAGAAGGTGGTTCCGGTCCGCGCCGAGCTGATGGCTTTCCTCGCCGATCTGTCGCGCCGCCATGCCGGCGCGATGCGTCGGCTGTCGGATCGCCGCCGCAGCGACCTGCGTTCGCTCGCCCGTGCGCTGCCGGGGCCCGAGGCGGTTCTGTCCGGGCCCCGCCAGCGGCTCGATCTCGCCGCGACGCGGCTTGCACCTGCGCTCGCCCGCAACGCGCGCGCCCATGAACAG
>NZ_JBIWYK010000061.1:0-10330 GCF_044752385.1 Allobosea sp. CER48
ACCTTACGTCAACTTGACGCCGCGCGCCAGCGCCAACGCAGATGTGATGGGCCGGGTGCAACCCTGCCGTGGCAGGCTGGTTGTCGGGAGCAGCGCCCGCCGGGCGCATTGACCGGGGAGAGGTCGCATGACGACGCTGAACCGCCGCCGCCTGCCGCTCGCGCTGGCCGGCCTTGCCGCCGCGATCGCCGGGCCGGCGCTCGCCCATCATGGCTGGTCCTGGGCCGAGGGCGAGCAGATGACGCTGCAGGGCACGATCCGCCAGATCTCGATGGCGCCGCCGCATCCGATGCTGATGGTCGAGGCGCAGGGCGGGCTCTGGCAGGTCGATCTCGGCAATCCCAGCCAGACCGAGCGCTCCGGCTTCCGCGGCGACACCGCGAAGCCCGGCGACGCCGTCACCGCGCTCGGCAACCGCCACCTCGACAAGAGCAAGCTGCACATCAAGGCGGTGCGCCTCACGATCGCCGGCAAGAACTACGACATGTACCCGGAGCGCATCCGCACGAACTGACGGCGGCCCGAAGGTGGGGGGCGATTCTCGGGGAAGGCCGATGCCCGAGGCGGTCGATGGCACGGGCGTCGCTTCATGATGGCGGCGCTGCTCGAAACGTTCGGCCATTGGCCGGGCGCGCTGTGGCTGCAGCGTTCCGGCACGGCCTATCTCCTCGTCAATGCCGCGCATATCCTCGGCATCGGCCTGCTCGTCGGCGCCATCCTGCCGCTCGATCTGCGGCTGCTCGGGCTGATCCGCGGCGCGCCGCTCGCCGCGCTCGCGCCGTTCCTGACGCGGGCCGCGGGCTGCGGCCTCGCGCTGGCCGTGCTGACCGGCGCCTGGCTGTTCACGGTGAAGCCGCTGGAATATGCGGCGAACCCGGCCTTCCTCTGGAAACTCGGCCTGCTCGCGCTGGCGCTCGCCAATATCGCGCTCCAGCATCGCGGCGGGGCGCTGGCGGCGGCGCTCGCGACGGAGCGCCCGGCGGCGCGGGTGCGGGCGAGCGCACTCGCCTCCTTCACGCTCTGGCTCGCCGTGCTCGTCGCCGGCCGCTGGATCGGCTTCGCCTGAAAAACAATCCCCGGTCTCTCGGACCATGCCTATGCTCGGGGCACCTCATCCGCGAGGGGCAGCCGTCCGGAGGTATGCCAGAGGCAGGATGAGGGGCGGCGCCTGCGGGTGGTGTTACGAACCACTCCCGGGAGGCTTCGGGAACCGCCCTGGGGGTACTACGGCCCCTGTGCGAGGAGCTCGCTGGGAACGGTCGGCCGGTGCTGCGCACCGACGGCCCGATAAGCGCGGCCCGAAGTCCGAAATCGCCGAAGGCGGAGCGCCACGGGGCGTGCGGAAGGTGGCTCAATCCTTCCGCGCCGCATCCTGGCTCAATGGATGCGGCCCTATTACCAATTGCGCCTCGCGGCGCTCCGCTGCCCCTCGAATGCAAACGCCCGCGCGTCGGCGCGGCCGGGCGATGGCGCTTGCTCCGGGCGGACGCGCTCAGGCGGCGATGTCGAGCTGCGTCTCCAGCCTGCGGATGGCGGTGCTGAGTTCGGGCTCGTCGACCAGGTCGGCCGCATCCGCCAGCTTGAACCAGTGCAGGTCGCGCTGGTGCTGCTCGGCGAAGCTGTCGAGCTGCTTCTCGACCTCGAGCAGGTAGAGCTTCACCTCGCACAGCGCGAAATGGTCGCTCATGCGCTTCCAGTAGGTGTAGCGTCCGGCCGGCTCGCGGCTGATGCGGCCGAGCACGCCGGCTTCCTCGAAGGCTTCGCGCGCGGCGGCGTCGCGGTCCTTGAGCCCCTTCATCGGCCAGCCCTTGGGCACGATCCAGCGGCGCGTGGTACGCGAGGTGACGAGCAGGATCTCCGTCGATCCGTCAGCCGCATGGCGGATCGGCATGGCGGCGATCTGCGACCGCTTCTCCCCGGGTTTCCGCTTGGCCTTCTTCATCGACGCTGAACGCTCCTTCCAGTCCGCGAGCCTTCCGGCAACGAATCGGGATGGGCTGCCGAAGCGAATAAATATTGCAACGGGTCATAAAAATGGAAGAGGCGTTCTGCCGAAAAAATGTTCGGATCAGGGTTGTTCCCTGCGAATGTCCTCGCTGGCGGAGAAGCGCAGCACCAGCCAGCCGCAGAGCCCGGCGAGCAGCGAGCCGGCCAGGACGCCGATCTTGGTCTGGTCCTGCAGCGCTTCCGAATACGGGAAGGCGAGCAGCCCGATGAACAGGCTCATGGTGAAGCCGATGCCGCAGAGCAGGGCGATGCCGTAGAACTGGGCCCAGGAAGCGCGCGCCGGCAGGTCGGCCAGCCCGGCGCGGATCGCCAGCCAGCCGAAGCCGAAGACGCCGATCTGCTTGCCGAGGAACAGGCCGAGCATGATGCCGAGCGGCACCGGCGCGGCGAGCGTCGAGAGGCCGAGCCCGCTGAACGAGACGCCGGCATTGGCGAAGCCGAAGACCGGGATGACCAGGAAGGCGACATAGGGGTGCAGCCCGTGCTCCAGCCGGTGCAGCGGCGACTCCGTGTCGTCGGGCCGCGCGGGCGAGGGCTTGAGCGGGATGGTCAACGCCAGCGCGACGCCGGCCAGCGTCGCATGGATGCCGGACCTGAGCGTGAAGTACCAGAGCGCCGCGCCGAGCAGGAGATAGAGGGGGAGGCGGGTCACGCCGAATCGGTTGAGCGCTGCAAGGATGCCGAGCGTCGCCGCCGCGAGGCCTAGATGCGGGCCCGAGATTTCCGCCGTATAGAACAGCGCGATGATGATGACGGCGCCGAGATCGTCGAGGATGGCGAGCGCGGTGAGGAAGACCTTCAGCGAGGCCGGCACGCGCGGGCCCAGCAGCGAGAGCACGCCGAGCGCGAAGGCGATGTCGGTCGCGGTCGGGATCGCCCAGCCGCGCAGGCTCTCCGGCGCGTCGAGGTTGAGCGCGAGATAGATCAGCGCCGGCGCGATCATGCCGCCGAGGGCGGTGAAGCCGGGCAGCGCCCGCCGCGACCAGCTCGACAGCTGCCCGTCCAGCACCTCGCGCTTGATCTCGAGCCCGACGAGCAGGAAGAACACCGCCATCAGCGCGTCGTTGATCCAGTGCAGGACCGACAGGCCGAGTACATAGCTCTTCAGCAGGCCGAAATAGAGCGGCGCCGCCGGCGAGTTGGCGATAGCCAGCGCGAGCGCCGCGACCGCCATCAGCACGATGCCGCCCGCAGCTTCGCCATGCAGGAAGTCCCGCAGCGCTGAAAGGGGTTTCTTCGTGCGGGTCGCGGGGCCGGCCATCAAGCTCTCCTCTGTCACTCGGGCAGAAGGAGATACGACAGGCCGGCGCCCATGGCCAAACTCGCTGACGCCGCAGTGCGGTTCAGAGCTTCTTGCCGTCCTTGTCGAACTGCTTGAGGAAGGCGATCAGGTCCTTGATCTCCTTCTCGTTCTTGATGCCGGCGAAGATCATCTTGGTGCCCGGGATCTTGGCCCGCGGGTCCTTGATGTAGTCGGTGAAGGTCGCTTCGTCCCAGGTCAGGCCCGAACCCTTGTTGGCCGTCGAGTAGCTGTAGGCCTCGACCGCGCCGGAATGCCGGCCGATCAGTCCGTTGAGTTCGGGGCCGACGAGATTGCGAGCGCCTTCGCCGATCTGGTGGCAGGCGCGGCACTTGTTGAAGGAGCGCTCGCCGGCCGCGGCGTCCTGCGCGGCGGCGGGCTGGGCGAGGAAGGCCAGGAGGAGGAGAAGAAGGCTCGGGAGAATCACGCGCATGGACCGGTCTTTCGACTTGGAGGCGTTCTCATTTAGCCTGAAGCCGCACCGCCTCGCATGGGCCATTTCGCCGCGCGGCGGCGTTGCTCAGAGCTCGCCGATCCACTCCGCCACGGTCGCGGTGAAGGCGTCCGGCCGCGACACCGGGAAGAGATGCCCGCCGGTTTCCATGATCGCGCGGCGGCAGCCGGGCAGCGCCGCGGCGAGCGCTTCCTGATGCTGGACCGGCACGACCATGTCGTCGCGCGTGCCGAGGATCAGGATCGGCATCGGCAGCGCCTCGATATCGGCGGAGCCGTCGAAGGCCAGAAGTGCGTTGAGGCGTTCCCGCGTCACCGTTTTCGCGTGCTCGCTGACCGGTGCCGCTTCCAGCGCCGCATCGTAGATGTGCCAGTTCTGCTCGATCCAGCGTGGCTGGTAGCTGCTGAGAACCGAAATCGCGGCATAGGCCTGCGGGTCGGCCTCGAGCACTGCGAGGCGCGCGCCGAACAGCGCGCTGAGGAACCGGCTCGGAGCGATCCAGCTGGCACTGAGGATCAGGCCGTCGACGCGCTCCGGCGCGATCTTGGCGATGGATTGAGCGATGCAGCCGCCGGTCGAATGGCCCAGGACCACGGCGCGGCCGATGCCGGCGGCGTCGAGCACGGCAAGGCTGTCGCGAGCGAGGAGTTCGATGTCGCAGGGCGCGTCGCCACGCGTGCTGCTGCCGATGCCGCGCTGGTCGAAGCGGATCACCTGAAAGGATCGCGACAGCGTTGCGGCGATGTCGCTCCAGAAGGCGGCCGTGCCGCTCAATCCGCTGACCAGCAGCAGGGGCTCGCCATGGCCTTCCTTGAAGGCGTGGAGGACGGCGCCGTCGGGCGTTTCGACCTTGAAGTCGATGATGTCGGTCGTCGTCGTCATGCGTCACCTCGCGGAAGGCGACGCGAGTTGTTGCGCCTGGTGCGCATTGTCCCCGGCATGGCCCCGTCCCTCCCTGAAACTCTAGGTCGCCCACCCCCGGTCGTCCGGCCTTGATCTGGCCGTTGCGACCGCTTCATGGCAGGATGGCGCATCAGCGCCGCCCCCGCCATGGCGTGAGCGCAGGGGGCGGAATGTTCTTGACGCAGGTCAAATAGACCAAAGACTAATTGGCCTGCGTATGGCGCATGGCTTTGTGCGCTTTGCGACCATGAGCGGTGCGAGTGAGGTTTAGTCGCCGGCCCTGTCGCGGCCTTGCCGGCGGTCAGGCCGGGTTCAGGCCTTCACTGAGGGCGTAGGGGGCGAGGACGTCGCGGATGTCGCGCTCGACGCGCGGCGTCAGCAGGGCGCGGGTCACGACGGCGCGCAGGTGACGGTCCATCAGGTCGGCAGCGCGAGCCGCATCGCCGGCGCGCAGCGCCTCGATCAGCTGGCGATGCTCGGAGACGGCGCACTCGCTGGAGTGCGGGCGGCCGTAGATCGCCAGGATCAGCGAGCAGCGCGACGACGCCTCCTGGACGTAGCGCAGCAAGAGCGCGTTGCCGGTCATCGTTGCCAGCTTGATATGGAACTCGCCGGAGAGGCGGATCGATTCCGGCCCATCCTGCTCATGCGCCCGCTCCTCCTGCGCGACATGGGCTTCGAGCTCGGCCGCCTGGGCCGGCGTCAGCCGCTCGGCCAGATTCTCGGCCACGAGGCGCTCAAGCCCGCGCCGGACCTCGAAGACGTCGCGCGCCTCCTCCAGGGTCGGATAGGCGACGGAGGCCCCGCGATTGGGCTTGAGCTCGACCAGCCCCTCGACCGCCAGGCGTCCGAAGGCCTCGCGCACGAGCGTGCGGCTGACGCCGAGCTGCTCCCCGATCGAATCCTCGGGCAGCTTCATGCCCGGCTTCAGCGCCTGTTCGATGATGGCGCGGCGCAGCGCCCTGTATACGGATTCTGCCCGCAGAACCGGCGCGCGACGCTCGCCCATGTCGGCCTTCCCTCGATCCGATCCGATCGTTTTCCGAGGCCTCAATGTCACGATCGCGGGCTCCGATCCAGTTTCCGCTTGTGTTCAATAATCGCATACAATACCTTTCTCATATCGTATGCAAGAATGATCGATGATTGCACACGAAATGGCGAATGAAACGCCAAATGCCTAAAGGGATGGCAGAAGACGATCGGGACTTGGCCGCACGAGCGGCGGTTCGAAAAGGGGAGAGTTCGATGAAGAAGGCCTGGTTGCTGGCGGCCGTCGCCGCGTTCGCGCTCACGGGCGCTGCAGAGGCGAAGACGCTCAAATGGGGCGCGTCGCGCGAAATCGCCTCGCTCGATCCCTACTCCTACGGCGAGACGTTCACGCTCGCCGTCCTGAACCACGTCTATGAAGGGCTGGTGCGCTATACCGGCGATCTGAAGATCGAGCCGGCTCTGGCCGAGTCCTGGGAGACGGTGTCGCCGACCGTCTGGCGCTTCAAGCTGCGCCAGGGCGTCAAGTTCCACAACGGCAACCCCTTCACCGCAGACGACGTCATCGCCTCGCTGGCGCGCGTCACCCACGACACCTCGCCGCTCAAGGGCAACCTCCCGGCCTACAAGAGCTCGAGGAAGATCGACGACTATACCGTCGAGATCGAGGTCAACGGCCCCTATCCGCTGCTCCTGAACGACCTCACCAATATCTTCATCTTCGACAAGGAGTGGATGGAGGCGAACAATTCGCTGCTTCCGACCGATTCCGGCAAGGGCGTGAAGGGTTACGCCACCGACAATGCCAACGGCACCGGCCCCTTCAAGGTCGAGAGCCGGCGTGCCGATTCCAAGACGGTCTTCGCCAGGAACGCGGCATGGTGGGACAAGCCGAAGCACAATATCGACGTCATCGAGTTCACGCCGATCACCTCGTCCTCGACCCGCGTCGCGGCCCTGCTCTCGGGCGAGATCGACTACACCAACGTCGCGCCGTTGCAGGACCTGCCGCGCCTCTCGGCTTCGCCTGATGTCAAGGTGCTGCAGACCAACGAGCTGCGCTCGGTCTTCTTCGCGCTCAACCACGGCGACAAGCTGATCGAGAGCGACGTCAAGGACAAGAACCCCTTCAAGGACATCAAGGTGCGCGAGGCGCTCTACCGCGCCATCGACATCGACGCGGTGCAGAAGCGCGCGATGCGCGGCCTGTCGCGCAACACCGGTGCGCTCGTCGCCCCGGCGATCCCGGGCTACGAGCCGTCGCAGGACGAGCGCCTGCCCTTCGACCTGAACGGGGCCAAGAAGCTCCTGGCCGATGCCGGCTATCCCAACGGCTTCTCGTTCCAGATCAACTGCCAGAGCGACTCGCTGGTGAACGAGGAGGAATTCTGCCAGGCCGTTGCGGCGATGTGGTCGCGCGCCGGGCTGAAGCCCAATCTCAGCATGGCTCCGCGCAGCCAGCAGACGCCGAAGCGCGTCAAGGGCGACTTCGACGTCATCTCCTTCGGCTGGGCCAACGAGCCGATGATCGACGCCTACTCGCTGCTGGTGCAGGTGCTGCACTCGAAGACCGGCACGGGCGGCGTGTTCAACTGGGGCAACTGGGGTGACCCGCGCATCGACGCGCTGATCGACAAGGCCGGCGTCGAGCTCGATACGCCCAAGCGCATCGAGATGATGAAGGAGGCGCTGAAGATCGCCAAGGCCGAGCATCTCTTCATTCCGCTGCATCAGCAGCCGATGGCCTGGGCGATGCGTTCGACCGTCGCGTCCACCGTGCAGGCCTCGGACAACAAGCCGCGGCTCTGGCTGACCGTGATGAAGTGATCGCCTGAGGCGAGCAACCTCCCTCAGCCCTCATCCTTCGAGACGCGAGCCTCCGGCTCGCTCCTCAGGACGAGGGCCGAGGGAACATCGGCTGAATCGGAGTAGTCGAGATGCCGGCCTTTCTTTTCAAGCGACTGCTCAATGCCGCCGGGGTCATGCTGGCGGTGGCCTTTCTCGCCTTCCTGATCTTCCGCTTCGTCGGCGACCCCGTCGAGCTGATGCTGA
This sequence comes from Allobosea sp. CER48, assembly GCF_044752385.1. Lineage (NCBI taxonomy): Bacteria > Pseudomonadati > Pseudomonadota > Alphaproteobacteria > Hyphomicrobiales > Alloboseaceae > Allobosea > Allobosea sp. CER48. The sequence continues at coordinate 7,707 of NZ_JBIWYK010000061.1, forward strand.
ACGAGCAGGCGAGCCAGCAGCAGCGCGACGAGCTGCGCGTCCGGCTTGGCCTCGACAAGGGCTTCGTGATGCAGTTCGCGACCTTCGTCGGCAATGCCGTGCGCGGCGATTTCGGCATCTCCTACCGCAACCAGCAGGACGTTTTCACGCTGATCTCGGAGCGCTTCCCGGCGACCTTCGAGCTCGTGCTGGTCGCGACCTTCCTGTCGCTGGCGGTCGGCGTCCCCCTGGGCGTCTACACCGCGATCCGACGAGACAGCTGGCTCGCCAAGACGCTTCAATTCGTCTCGGTCCTCGGCGTCTCGCTGCCGAGCTTCGCGCTCGGCATCCTGTTCATCCTGATCTTTTCGGTCTCCCTGCAATGGCTGCCGGCCTTCGGCCGCGGCGAGGTCGTTCAGCTCGGCTGGTGGAGCACCGGCTTCCTGACTGCGTCCGGGCGCAAGGCGCTGATCCTGCCCGGCATCACGCTCTCGCTCTTCCAGATCACGCTGGTGATGCGCCTCGTCCGTGCCGAGATGCTGGAGACCATGCGCACCGACTTCATCCGCTTTGCCCGGGCCCGCGGCCTGCCGGCACGCGCCATCAATTTCGGCCACGCGCTGCGCAACTGCCTGATGCCGGTGATCACCGTCACCGGCCTGCAGATCGGGAATCTCATCGCCTTCGCGCTGGTCACCGAGACGGTGTTCCAGTGGCCTGGTATGGGCATGCTCTTCGTCCAGGCGGTGACCTTCGTCGATATTCCGGTGATGGCGGCCTATCTGATCGTCGTCTCCTTCATCTTCGTCACGCTCAATACGCTGGTCGACCTGACCTATGCCTGGGTCGATCCGCGCCTGCGCGAGGACGCGCTGACGGGAGGCGCGAATGCCCGCTGAGAAGACCCTGTCCGCCGAGACGGTGAAGAAGCCGGGCCGCCTGCGCCGCTTCCTCGACAGCGATATCGGCTGGAGCTTCTGCCACACGCCGGTTGCCTGGCTCTCGGCGCTCGTCCTGGCGCTGCTCGTCCTGAGCGCGCTCTTCGCCCCGCTGATCGCGCCGCAGAATCCCTACGATCTCGCACAGGTCTTCATCGACAAGGCCGAGATTCCGCCGATCTGGCAGGAGGGCGGCGAATGGCCCTTCCTGCTCGGCACCGACCCGCAGGGCCGCGACGTGCTCTCGGCAATCCTCTACGGTTCGCGCATCTCGTTGATCATCGGCTTCTCCGCAGTCGTCGTCTCGATGCTGATCGGTGTCTCGATCGGGCTTGCCGCCGGCTTCTATGGCGGGCGTGTCGACAATCTGCTGATGCGGCTCGGCGATACCGTGCTCTCGATCCCGACGCTGCTGATGGCGATCCTGGTCTCTGCGATCTTCCGCGAGATGCTGCCGCCCGCACTCCGCGAGCCCTTCTCCGCCGTGGTGCTGGTGCTGTCGATCGCTCTGACCAGCTGGGTTCAGTATGCCCGCACCGTGCGCGCGTTGACCATGGTCGAGCGCCGCAAGGAATATGTGCTCGCCGCCCGCATCATCCGCGTGCCGGCCACCCGGATCATGGGCCGCCACATCCTGCCCAACACCATGACGCCGGTGCTGGTTTCGGCGACGCTCAGTCTCGGCCTCGCCATTCTCTCGGAGGCGACGCTCTCCTTCCTCGGCGTCGGCATGCCGATCACCCAGCCATCGCTCGGCACGCTGATCCGCATCGGCAACCAGTACCTGTTCTCCGGCTCCTGGTGGCTCGTCGTCTTCCCTTCGCTGCAGCTCGGACTGATCGTCCTCTCGGTCAACCTGCTCGGCGACTGGCTGCGTGACGCGCTGAACCCGAAGCTGCGCTGACCATCACAAGAAACCGCGAGGATACGCCTGCCATGACTGCCTCCCTCCTGATCCGCAAGGTCCGGCCGAATGCCGGGCCGGCTCTCGATATCCTCATCGAGAACGGCCGCATCAGCCGGATGGCGAAGGACATCGCCGCGCCCGCCGGCGCGGCGGTCGAGGATGGCGGCGGCGAGATCGCCATTCCCGGCCTCGTCGAGGCGCATGCCCATCTCGACAAGAGCCTCTGGGGCATGACCTGGTACGTCAACGAGGTCGGCCCGAAGCTGCTCGACAAGATCGACAACGAGCGCCTGAGCAAGAGGCGTCTCGATCTCGACCCGGCTCGCCAGTCGGCCCGCCAGACCGTCCAGTCCTCGACGATGGGCTCGACCCATACCCGCAGCCATGTCGATGTCGACACCGACCTCGGCCTCTGGGGCGTCGAGGGCATCATGAAGACCCGCGCGGAGTACGCGGAGATCATGGACATCGAGCTCGTCGCCTTCCCGCAATCGGGCCTGCTGCGCCGGCCGGGCACGCTGGAACTGATGCATGAGGCGATGAAGGCCGGCTGCGAGATCGTCGGCGGGCTCGATCCCTGCGCCATCGACCGCGACCCGAAGGGCCATCTCGATGCGATCTTCGGGCTCTGCCAGACCTATGGCCGGCCGCTCGACATCCACCTGCACGAGCCCGGCGAGATGGGCCTGTTCTCGCTCGACCTGATCATCGAACGCACCCGCGCGCTCGGCATGAAGGGCAAGGTCACCGTCAGCCACGCCTTCTGTCTCGGCGCCGATCCACAGCTGGTCGATCCCGTG
>NZ_JBIWYK010000062.1:0-10236 GCF_044752385.1 Allobosea sp. CER48
ACGAGGCACACCGACACAGCGAGCGTGAGTCGCCCGGCGAGCTTGGCCTCAGCGCCTGAACAGCGGATGCTCGACCTTGTCGCCGGGCTTGAGCCCAAGCTGCTTGCTGACGCCGCCATTGATCTCGAGCACCGACAGCACCGGCTCCCCCGAGGGAATCGTGCGGGTGGAAAGCGGCTCGGTGCGCTCGGCGATCCGCGCGATCGTGCCGTCCTTGCGAATGAACAACATATCCAGGGAGATGTAGGTGTTCTGCATCCACATCGCGACGGGCTCGCTGGCCCCGAAGTCGAACAGCATGCCGCGGTCGGCCGGCATGTAGTTCCGGAACATCAGCCCCTTGGCGCGCTGGTCGGGCGTGCGCATCACCTCCACCTGGAAGGCATGGCGCGCCCCGCCGCTGACGATCACGAGCGGCTCGAGGCCGGAGCCTGCCGCCGCAGGCTGGCTTTGCGCGCCCGCGGGCACCAGAGCCATCAAGGCGAGGACGACTGCGGCGAAAGCGGTCTTGAGGGCGTGCATCGCTTCCCGACTCCATGGCGGCCAGCGCCGTCCCCGTGCTTTAGGAACGGCTGATGGCGAATCTTCGGCAGATGGCCGTGTCCGCCATCTTCCGGTCAAGCCCTTCCTCGTCATATGAATGCAGGACGCTGGCCCCCTCGGCATGGCGACTTTCTTTCGCCACCGGCTCACGGCAGCTTCGCCCGGCCATGAATCAGGAGCCCCTTATGACCATCGCGCGCCTTCGTCGGCCGACGCAGCTTTCCGGCACGGCCCTGACGGCGGTCCTTCTCGCCTTCGCGTCTCCCGGCTGGGCCGCCGATTTCCAGATCGACAACGTCAAGATCGACCTCGGCAAGATGGTGATCAACGCGCCGAAGATCATGGTGAAAGGTTCGACGCTCGAGAAGGACGCCTTCCTCGCATTGTTCGCCGGCACGGCCGGTGATTCGGCAGCTGCGCGTGCCGGGCGCCTGAACGCCGCAGAGATCAGCGCGCCGGAACTGACGATGGTCCAGAACTTCGGCGACCAGAAGCAGACCACGACCTATCGCGACATCCGCCTCAGCGACATCCGCGAGGGCAGGATCGGCCACGGCGAATCGGCGAGCGGCTCGATCGTCGGGGATGGCGGCGCCACCGGCCCGATCAAGGGCGAACTGAAGCGCACGGCCTTCGACGCCTTCGACCTGCGCCAGAGCGCGCGGGTACTCACCGAGAAGGCCGCGCCTAGCGTCGAAGAGAAGATGCTGCCCCTGATCGGCAGCTTCGAGCAGGACGGCTACACGCTCGACATGGGCAAGGCGGGCAAGGCGTCCCTCGGCAAGACGACGGCCCGAGGCTTCGCCGCCAAGGTCGGCCCCGAGCCGCTGCTCGACGTGGTGAGCCAGCTCGCAGCGGCCTCCGAGGAGGTCGAGAAGAAGGAGCTCGGCAAGACCGACGACAAGACCGACGAGAAATCGGCGCAGAAGACAGATGCCGAGAAGCGGCTCGGCCTGTCCATGCTATCGCTTTTCGACATGTTCGAATACGGCAGCGGCGAGGCTCGCGACTTCGCGATGACCGTCTCCTCCCCGCCCAAGCCCGGCGCCAAGGCCGAAACGGTCGACCTGAAGATCGCCCGCATGGCCTTTGGCGAGAATACGCCTGCCAGGTCGGGCTTTGCGCTCGAAGGTTTCCGCTTCAGTTCGGGCCCAGCCAAGGGCGGCATCGACACGATCAGCTATTCCGGCTTCTCCTTCGCGCCGGTGCTGCGCGAGCTGCGCGTCGCGCTGACGGAGCCCGACAGGCCGATCGAGGAGCTCGATTTCCGGCGTTTCATCCCGACCATCGGAACCGTGCGCCTTGCCGGCATCTCGATCGACGCACCGCCCGCAATCACCGGCAAGGACCCGATCAAGCTCACGCTCGGCACCTTCGAGCTCAAGGCCGGCGAGCAGCTCAACGGCATTCCGACCAGCCTGGCGCTGACGATCGACAGGCTGGTGACCCCGATCGTGGATACCGCGGGCAACCCGGCTGCCAAGGACATGATCGCGATGGGCATCCGCTCGCTCGATCTCTCCGCCAAGCTCGACCTGGCCTGGGAGGCGGCGAAGAACGAGATCGCTATCCGCAGCCTGTCTCTGGGGAGCGCCGGGCTCGTCCAGCTCGATGCTTCCGGCACGCTCGGGAATGTGACGAAGGACCTGTTCTCCAGCGACCTCGCCCTCGCCCAGGTCGCGGCGCTGGGCGCCACCGCGCGGAACCTGCAGGTCAAGCTTCAGAACTTCGGTCTCGTCGAGAAGCTGATCGAAAACGAGGCGCGCAAGTCGAAGCGGAAGGTCGAGGAAGTCCGCCAGCAATATGCCATGGTCGCCAGCCTCGGCCTCGCCGCGATCCTCGGCCCCTCCGATGCTGCCAAGACCCTGACCGCGGCGGTTTCGCGCTTCGTCGCCAAGCCCGGCACGCTCAACGTCCAGGCCAGCGCCAGGTCGCAGAGTGGCCTCGGGCTCGCCGACGTCATCACGATGACCGAGCCGACCGAGATCTTCGACAAGATCGACCTCAAGGCCGATGCCCTCTGACAAGGAGGCGGCCATCGTCCCGGCGGACGGCGACTGGCGCCCATCGCGCCTGGAGGGGTGGTGGGCAGGCTTGCCCTCCGTCCCGCGCGGCTGGCTGCGCAAGCGGCTGAATCCGAACAACCAGACCCGGCTGCACCTCGCGCATCTCGTCGCGCGGCGCCCGGGCCAGTTCGCCTTCGGCCTCTACACCTATGGCCGGCCGAAGGTGCGCTTCCCCGAGAGCGGAGCGAAGCTGACCATCGGCCGCTACGGCTCCATCGCCGACGGGGTCGAGATCCTGCTCGGTGGCAATCACCGGCTCGACTGGGCGACGACCTATCCCTTCCCCGCCCTGCCGCGCCTCTGGCCGGAAGCCGTCGGTGCGACCGGCCACGACACCACTCGCGGCGACGTCGTCATCGGCCACGATGTCTGGCTCGGCTCGCAATGCATGATCATGTCCGGCATCCGCATAGGCCATGGCGCCGTGGTCGCGGCGCGCGCCGTGGTGACGCGCGACGTGCCGCCCTATGCGATCGTGGCGGGTAACCCGGCCCGGATCGTCCGGTCGCGCTTCGATGAGCAGACGGCAGCCGCGCTGCTCGACAGCCGCTGGTGGGAGCTTCCGCGCGAACGGCTCGTGCCCCTCCTGCCGCTGCTCATGAGCGAGCGGATCGCGGAGTTCGTCGCTGCCGTCAGGACGCGCGCAACAACCGGCGCTTGAGGTCGAGCGCCGGCTTCTCGACCAGATACCAGGACAGGGCCGCAATCACGACGGTCACGATCAGCGAGGGCCAGAGCAGCGCGACCGCGCCGAGAGCCGGGAACAGAGCGTGCAGCGCCTGCTGCACCGGCCAGCCATAGAGATAGACGCCGTAGGACAGGTCCGCCGGCGGCTCGATCGAGCGACGCGTCAGTGCGGGCGCGAGCGCGATCACGAGCACGCCCCAGGCCGTTACGAGATAGAGCGCCGCCTTGTAGAGCGGAGTGAAGGCGAGCGGCACCAGCGCGAGGACGGCCAGTGCAAGAAGCGGCACCGAGAGCGTCACCCGCTCGCGGTAGAGATAGATCACGCCGCCGGCGAGGAAGATCAGGGGCAGACGCAGCGCCGTCTCCGTGCCCTTCGGCCCGTCGGGGGCCAGCACCTCGCGCAGGACCACGGCGAGCGTGAGCGCGGCGAGAGCCGCCAAGGCAAGACGCGGCTTCGCGAGCAGGCCGGCAACGCCGGCGACGAACACGCCGAGATAGCAGAGCGTCTCGTACTTCAGGGTCCACACCGTCCCCATCGGGAACTGCAACGGGTTGTTCTCGAAGACGCCTGGCAAGGCCGCTGCGCTCTTGAAGGTGGTCAGGGTCGCGCTGATGAAACGCCAGAGCCGCGGGTCGCTGAAATAGGCCGCCCGGTCGAGCGTCGTCATCAGTCCGCCGATCAGCAGTGCGACGACGAGTGTCGCGGCGATCAGCCCCGGCGCGATCCGCAGCAGCCGCGCCAGCGCATAATCGCGCCAACCGCGCCGCAGGAAGCTCATCGTGACGAGGAACCCGGATACCGCGAAGAAGCCGTTGACCGCATGCTCGCCGAGCGTGAAGCCCGTCGTCGCGAACCATGGTTCCTGTTCGACGCGCCCGTCGGTGACGCTGAAGGCGTGCGAGATCACCACGGCGACGGCCATGACGAGGCGCAGCACCCCGAAATTATTGTGCGGATTGGCGAGCGCTTTCGCAACGCGCGGCGCACGCCCGATCATGCTGCGTCCCCCAGCCCTTCATGCGCCAGCGCCGTCTCGCCGCGCCGCCAGGCCCGTGCCCCGGCGACAGAACCGGCATGGGCGCTCATTTTCTCGCGATTGAACAGCAGGCCGTAGCCGATCGCCTTGCCGAGATTCTCCAGGGAGCGGATGGGCCCCGGCTCCGGCAGTGCGTATTTGCGGGCGATGTAGCCTTCCGACCAGGCGAGATGCCAGCGTGCCTTGAAGCGGCGCTGCGGCGAGGGCGCCGTCGAGCGGCCTCGGCCATGCCGCGCTTCCGCGCCATCGACATGGACCAGGGCATGCCCCGCATCGCGCATGCGCCGGCACAGATCGTCATCCTCGTAGAACAGGAAGATCGCCGGGTCGAAGCCGCCCAGCGCTGCGAAAAGTTCGCGCCGGATCAGCAGGCAGGCGCCGGAGAGGAACGGCAGGCAGGCATCGCCCTGCGGGACCACCATGGCCCCGCTGCGGTTGAGATGGCCAGGCGACAGTAGCGAGCGCGGTTGCAGGAAGACCCGGCCGGAAGGCTCGACGATGCGCGGCGCCAGCATGCCGGCATCCGGGTATCGTACAGCCGCGGCGAGCAGCGCCTCGACCGCGCCTGCTCCCAACTCCAGATCCGGATTGACGATCAGCACATACGGCGTGTGCGCAGCGGCCACGCCGATATTGTTGGCACGCCCGTAGCCCTCGTTGCGGGTGTTTGCGATGACGCGCGCGCCCTTCGCCGCTGCCAGGCGACGGCTGTCATCACCGCTGGCATTGTCGACGACGATCGCCGGCACCCCCTCGCGTGCGAGCGCATCGAGGCAGGCGGGCAGAACCTGGGCACTCTCGTAGCTGACGACGATGGCGGTGACGGAAGCGGCGGGCATCGCGGCCTTGTGGCCTCGACGGGACGCCTGAATCAAGCGAATTCAGTGCACAGGACCGGAAAGTGGCATCCACGTTCCCGGAAGATGCGCTGCGACGACAAATGACTGGGTCGCCAGCTTGCGGCCGGACGACGCAGGGCCATCTACCTTCGGACGAGCGCGTCGACTTCGCCCCGCACGCGTTCCCGCTCGGCCATCTCGCAGCGATGTGGCGCCTTGTAGGACTTCACGGCGTAGCGGGCATTGGCCTCTGTGAAGCGCTGGCGATCCTGCCGGTCGAGCCGGGCGATGATACCGCCGCGATCGACCCGCAGTCCGCAATCATAGGCCCGCGAAACGGTCGCCGCCGCATATTCGACGGTACCCGGCAGCGGGCTGGCCACGCTGCTGCATCCAGCGAGGACGGCCAGTGTCAGCACGGCGACAAGCGGCTTTGCAGTGATCATGGAATCGCCGGCGTTCAGGAAGCCTCGAAGCTGCCGGCGCGGATGCGGCCCATCCGCTCCTTGAGCTGCATGCGCTCCTCGGCGGTGCAGGCTTGCGGGCGAATGCCCTGGTTGATGGTCTCGGCCTCGGAAACGCTGACATAGGCTGAGCGCGCGGCCGCGATCTGCTCGTCGCTTGCCCCCCGCGCCTTCTCGGCCGCGAGGAAACGATCGAGCGTCGAGCGCTGCGGCGTGCCCGCCTTGCACATGGTCGCCCGCGAGACCGTGGTCGCCAGCGCCGAGGCACGCCCGGCGCTGGTATCGGGCTGACCGGCAACACAGGCGCCGAGCGGCAGGGCGACAAGGCAGGCGAGCGACAGCGCTCGCCCGATCGACAGGCAGGCCATGGTCGTCGCTCAGCCGTTCTTCTCGGGCATGTTGACCCGCAGATGCGCCTCGCGAAGCTGCTTCGGGGTCGCCTCGGCAGGCGCCCCCATCAGCAGGTCGACGGCCTGCTGGTTCATCGGGAACAGCGCGACCTCGCGCAGGTTCGTCGCGCCCGCCAGCAGCATGATGATGCGGTCCACGCCCGCCGCCATGCCGCCATGCGGCGGAGCGCCGTACTGGAACGCGCGATACATGCCGCCGAAGCGCTCGATCACCGTCTCCTCGCCATAGCCGGCGATCTCGAAGGCCTTGACCATCGCCTCGGGCCGGTGATTGCGGATGCCGCCCGAGGCAAGCTCGAAGCCGTTGCAGGCGATGTCGTACTGGAAGGCCTTGAGCGAAAGCGGGTCTTCCTCGGTCAGCGCCTTCAGGCCGCCCTGCGGCATGGAGAAGGGATTGTGCGAGAAATCGACCTTCTTCTCATCCTCGTTGTACTCGAACATCGGGAAGTCGACGATCCAGGCGAAGGCATAGGCGTTCTCGTCGATCAGGTTCAGTTCCTGGCCGACCTTGGTGCGGGCCGAACCGGCGAACTTGACGAACTTGTCCGGGTCGCCTGCGACGAAGAAGCAGGCATCGCCGCCCTTCAGCCCCATCTGCGCGATGATGCCGGCAACACGCTCCGGCCCGATGTTGTTGGCGATCGGCCCCTGCCCTTCGCCGTCCTCCTTGACCATGAGATAGCCGAGGCCGGGCTGGCCCTCGCCCTGCGCCCAGGAGTTCATGCGGTCGCAGAAGGCGCGCGAGCCGCCGCCGGGCGCCGGGATGGCCCAGACGCGGTTCTTCTCGCCCTCGAGGATGCGCGCGAAGACCTTGAAGCCCGAACCGCGGAAGTGCTCGGAGACGTCCTGCATGATCAGCGGATTGCGCAGGTCCGGCTTGTCCGAGCCGTATTTCGCCATCGCCTCGGCATAGGGAATGCGCGGCCAGTTGCGGGCGACGGTCTTGCCGTTGGCGAACTCCTCGAAGACGCCGGTGATCACCGGCTCCATCGTCGCGAAGACATCCTCCTGCTCGACGAAGCTCATCTCGACGTCGAGCTGGTAGAACTCGCCCGGCAGGCGGTCGGCGCGCGGATCCTCGTCGCGGAAGCAGGGCGCGATCTGGAAATAGCGGTCGAAGCCCGCCATCATAAGCAGCTGCTTGTACTGCTGCGGCGCCTGCGGCAGCGCGTAGAACTTGCCGGCATGCAGGCGGCTCGGCACCAGGAAGTCGCGCGCGCCTTCCGGCGAGGACGCGGTCAGGATCGGCGTCTGGAACTCGGAGAAGCCCGAATCCTTCATGCGACGGCGCATCGAGTCGATGACCTTGGTGCGCAGCATGATGTTGTTGTGCAGCTTCTCGCGACGCAGGTCGAGGAAGCGGTACTTGAGGCGGGTATCCTCGGGATATTCGAGATCGCCGAAGACCGGCAGCGGCAGCTCGGCCGCAGGGCCCAGAACTTCGAGCGCGGTCGCGAAGACCTCCACCTTGCCGGTGGCGAGGTTGGCATTCTCGGTGCCCTCGAGTCGCGCCTTCACCTTGCCGTCGATGCGGATGACCCATTCCGAGCGCGCGGCCTCGGCATCGGCGAAGGCCGGCGAATCCGGATCCACCACCACCTGCGTCATGCCGTAATGATCGCGAAGATCGATGAAGAGCACGCCGCCATGGTCGCGGATGCGATGGCACCAGCCGGAGAGCCGCACGGTCTGGCCGATGTCGCTTTCACGGAGCGCGCCGCAGGTGTGGGAACGGTAGCGATGCAGGGTCACGGTATCGGTCTTTCGGAAATACGTCGGGAGCGGGCCAGAAAGGCCGGCGCACAGCTTGGGGCTAACCACACGCGCGCGCCCGAAATGTCAAGAACGGCCGCGACATCGCCCCCCTCTCTCTGCTAAGAGCCGGAGACCATGCATCTGATCAACAATACTGCCGAACTCGCCGCAGCCTGCGATCGTCTTGCCGCCCATCCCTTCGTGACGGTCGACACCGAATTCCTGCGCGAGACGACCTATTATCCGAAGCTGTGCCTGATCCAGCTCGCCTCGCCGGAAGAGGCCGTGCTGGTCGACCCGCTGGCGCCCGAACTCGACCTTGCACCCTTCTTCGGGCTGATGGTCAACGAGGCGGTAGTGAAGGTCTTCCACGCCGCCCGGCAGGATCTGGAGATCGTCTGGCTGCTCGGCCGCGTGCTGCCGACCCCGCTCTTCGACACACAGGTCGCCGCGATGGTCTGCGGCTATGGCGACTCGGTCGGCTACGAGCAGCTTGCCAACGACCTCGCGAAGGCGCGCATCGACAAGTCCTCGCGCTTCACCGACTGGTCGCGCCGCCCGCTCACCGAGGCGCAGCTCGCCTACGCCGAGTCGGACGTGACCCACCTGCGCCAGATCTATCTCGCCCTTAAGAGCGACCTCGATACGAGCGGCCGAGAGGGCTGGGTTGCCGAGGAAATGGCGGTTCTGAGCTCGCCGGCGACCTATGAGGTCAAGCCCGAGAACGCCTGGCATCGGCTGAAGGGCCGCATCCGCAAGCCGCGCGAACTGCCGATCCTGATGGAGGTCGCCGCCTGGCGCGAGCGTGAAGCCCAGACGCGCGACGTGCCGCGCCAACGCGTGCTCAAGGACGATGCGCTGATGGACATCGTCCAGCGCGGCCCGCGCACCGTCGAATCACTGGCCGAACTGCGCTCGGTCCCCAACGGCTTCGAGCGCTCGCGCAACGGCGCCGAGGTCCTCGCGGCAATCGAGCGTGCCGCCGCGATCGACCCGAAGACCCTGCCACGGCTGGAGCGCGAGCGTGGCCGGCCGACCAACGGCGCCGTGCTCGACCTGCTCAAGGTTCTGCTGAAGGCCGTCGCCGATACCGAACGCGTCGCCCCGAAGATCATCGCCACGAGCGACGACCTCGAGGCGATCGCTTCCGACGAGCTCACGGATGTGGCCGCGCTCAAGGGCTGGCGACGCGATGTCTTCGGCGAGAAGGCGCTGGCGCTCAAGAACGGCTCGCTCAGCCTGCGCGTGCAGCGCGGCCGCGTGGTCGTCAGCTGAAGCATCCTGGACCTGAATTGGCTTTCCCCGGCAAAACGAGGCCAGGCCCGAGCATCCCGTCCGGGCGATACCCGGGCCGGACCTGAGCAAGGCGGGCGGCTGCGTCAGCCGCCGACGCCGTAGCTCTTCACCAACGAGCCGGTCACCAGCCCCCAGCCGTCGACCAGAACGAAGAAGATCAGCTTGAACGGCAGCGCCACCGTCACCGGTGGCAGCATCATCATGCCCACCGACATCAGGATCGAGGCCACCACGAGGTCGATGATCAGGAACGGCACGAACAGCAGGAAGCCGATCTCGAAGGCCCGCCTCAGCTCGGAGATCATGAAGGCGGGAACGAGCACCTCGACTCCGATATCCTGCGGCTGCTGGGGGCGCGGCCCCTGCGACATGTCAAGAAAGAGCGCCAGATCCTTCTCGCGGACATGCCGCAGCATGAAGGTCTTGAACGGCACCACGCCGCGGTTATAGGCCTCCTGCGGCTGGATCTGCCCGGCAACCAGCGGCTGGACGGCCGTTGTGTAGGCCTCGCGCAGCGTCGGCGCCATCACGAAGCCGGTGAGGAACAGCGAGAGCCCGATGATCACCGCGTTGGGCGGCGCGGTCTGCGTACCGAGCGCCGAACGCAGCAGCGACAGCACCACCACGATCCGGGTGAACGACGTCACCATGATCAGGATCGACGGCGCAAGCGACAGCACCGTAATGACGGCAATGAGCTGCAGCGCCCGTTCGGCGACGCCACCGCCCTGCCCCAGATCGAGCGACAGCGTTTGCGGCAGCGCCGGGGTCGCCTGCAGCGCAAGCAGCAGCGCGGCCGCCAGCACGGCGCGCCCGAAACGATAGCGTCTCGCTGGTCTGGAACTCGATGTCACGCGCGGTTGCCGCTACATCCGACTCAGTCGATCGGACGGCACGAGGCTAGTCACGGCAAAACGCCGCGCAACCGATGCGCGGCGCCATGGCGGCCGAAGCCCGACATTCCTGTTGATGGCCCGATGGCGCCGCCAGGCGGACGGCTCCGCCCGGCATCGCCCAGGGCTCGCGGCTCAGGATTTCGGCTTGGGGTCGCGCCCGAGGAGGCGGGCGAACTCTGCCTCGATGGCATCGACCGAGAACGGATCGACCTCCTTGGCTTCCGGCTCGGCCGGCTTGTCGGC
>NZ_JBIWYK010000063.1:0-10196 GCF_044752385.1 Allobosea sp. CER48
AGTGCGCGACAGCCTGCACGAGCAGCCTGTTCCGCATTGGTCGTCGCATACCCATTTCTGAGGACATGATGAACGCCCCCGTCAGACCCGGCGCATTGACCGCCGGCGCCCTGCCCGTTTCCGTCGCCGAACCTGCGATCCGTTTCGAGCAGGTCGGCAAGACCTATGCAGCGCGCAGCAGCCAGCAGCCCGTCAGTGCGCTCGCCGGAATCGATCTCGACGTGCCCGCCGGCAGCATCCTCGGCGTGATCGGCCGTTCCGGCGCCGGTAAGTCGACGCTGATCCGGCTCGTCAACGGGCTCGAGCGCGCCACGGCCGGCCGCATCCTCATCGAGGGCAAGGAGGTCACGAACCTCAGCGAAGCCGGCTGGCGCGCGGAACGTCGCCGCATCGGCATGATCTTCCAGCACTTCAACCTGCTCTCCTCGCGCACCGTCTTCGACAATGTGGCGTTGCCGCTGGAGATCGCCGGCACCCCGCGGGCCGAGATCACCGCCAAGGTCGAAAGGCTGCTGGCGCTCGTGGGCCTCGCCGACAAGAGCGAGCGCTATCCGGCCGAGCTCTCGGGCGGCCAGAAGCAGCGCGTCGGCATCGCCCGCGCACTCGCCACCGATCCCAAGGTGCTGCTCTGCGACGAGGCGACCTCGGCGCTCGACCCGGAGACCACCCGCTCGATCCTGGCCCTGCTGAAGCAGGTCAACCGCGAGCTCGGCATCACCATCCTGCTGATCACCCACGAGATCCCCGTCATCAAGGAGATCTGCGACCGCGTCGCGGTGATCGAGGGCGGGCGCATCGTCGAGCAGGGCGAGACCTTCTCGGTCTTCACCAGCCCGCAGCATCCGACCACGGCCCTCTTCGTCGAGGCGGTGACCGGCGTCGAGGTGCCCGAGCATCTCGCAGGCCGCATACGCACGCAGGCCCGCCCGGGCGACAGCCTCGTCCTCCGCATCACCTTCATCGGCGAGAACGCCACCGCCCCGGTCATCAGCAGGTTGAGCGCGGTCGTCGGCGTCGACGTCAACATCCTGGCCGGGCGGATCGACGCCATCGCCGGCCAGCCCTTCGGCAGCCTGCTCGTCTCGGTGCCCTCGCGCGCGCCGGAAAGCGAAGCCGTGCTCAGCGCCCTGAAGGGCCTCGGGCTCAAGGCGGAGGTCATCGGCCATGTCTCCTGAACTCATCCGCCTGATCTGGCAGTCGACGCTCGACACCCTCGCCATGGTCGCCGTCTCAGCCGGCATCGGCACGCTGCTCGGCCTGCCGCTCGGCGTCTTCCTCGCCACGAGCAAACGCGGCGAGCTCTTCGCGGCGCCCGCCGCCAACGCCCTGCTCGGCGTCCTGGTCAACGCGACGCGCTCGACTCCTTTCATCATCCTCGTGGTCGCGATCATCCCGTTCACGCGGCTGATCGCCGGCACCTCGATCGGCACGGCCGCCGCGATCGTGCCGCTGACCGTCGCGTCGACGCCCTTCATCGCCCGCCTGATCGAAGGCGCGGTGCGCGAGGTCGACCAGGGGCTGGTCGAGGCCGCCCGCGCCATGGGCGCCACGCCCGTCCAGATCGTGCGCAAGGTGCTGGTGCCGGAGGCCTTGCCGGCGATCGTGCTCGGCCTGACGCTGGCCGTGGTCAGCCTGATCGGCTTCTCGGCCATGGTCGGCGCCGTCGGCGGCGGCGGCCTCGGCGACCTCGGCATCCGCTACGGCTACCAGCGCTTCATGCCCGATGTGATGGCGACCGTCGTCGCCGTGCTCATCGTCCTCGTTCAGCTCGTGCAGAGCTTCGGCGACCGCCTGGCGCGCCGCCTGAACAAGCGCCTGCGCCACGCCTGACCCTTCAATTCATCGCTTCATACCGAAGGAAACTGCGACCATGACCATCTCCCTCAGCCGCCGCGCCGCGATCGCCGCCGGTTTCTCGCTGGCCCTCGCCGCCGGCCCCGCCTTCGCCCAGAACCAGGTGATCCGCATCGGCGCAACGCCCGGCCCGCATGCCGAGATCCTCGAGAAGGTGAAGCCGATCGCCGCGCAGAAGGGCCTCGACCTCAAGATCACCGAATTCTCCGATTATGTCGTGCCGAACCAGGCGCTCGATGCCGGCGAGCTGGAGGCCAACTCCTTCCAGCACGAGCCTTATCTCGACAATCAGGTGAAGGACCGCGGCTACAAGATCGTCAAGGTCGGCCTGACCGTGAACTTCCCGATCGGCATCTATTCGTCGAAGTACAAGAGCTGGGCCGAGATCCCGGAGGGTGCCACCATCGCCATCCCGAACGATCCGACCAATGGCGGGCGCGTGCTGCTGCTGCTTCAGGACAAGGGCGTGATCAAGCTCAAGGACGGCGTCGGCTTCAAGCCGACCGTCGCCGACATCACCGCCAACCCGAAGAAGTTCAAGATCATCGAGCTCGAGGCCGCCCAGACGCCGCGTTCGCTGGCCGACGTCGCCGCCGCCGCGATCAACACCAACTACGCCGTCGACGCCAAGATCGACCCGGCCTCGGCCATCCTGCGCGAGGACGCGAAGGGGCCCTACGCCAACCTGGTCGTCGTCCGCGCCGCCGACAAGGACAAGCCCTGGGTCAAGACCCTGCTCGAGGCCTATCACAGCCCGGAGATCAAGAGCTTCATCGCGGAGCGCTACAAGGGCGCCGTGCTCGCCGGCTGGTAACCGTCTCCTCCCACCTGGCTGTCCATTGGCCAGGCGCCTTGCCCCGGACGCCATGCGTCCGGGGCTTTTTGTTGCCTTGTCTCAGCGCGGCAGCAGGCCGAAGGCGAAGAACTGGGTCTCCCCGGAGGATTCGTCGACGCCGTCATTGTCGGTGACGACGAAGAGATGGCCGGCCTTGTCGACCGCCATGCCCTCGACCTTGTCGAGCCCGTAGCCGCCGGCCTTCATCAGGTCCGGCGTCAGGTCGCGCAGCGGGGTCTTCGTCACTGTCGGGATCTCCGCCGCGCCGACCGCGGCCGGCTTCAGCCCCTTCACCGAGAAGGTCTGGAGCATCTTCGCCGCCCTGGCGCCGAAGCCGTTGTCGCGCTCGATCACGGCGAAGCGATCGTCGCCCAGCGCAACGAGCTCCGAGAGCCCCATCCAGAACCCGGCCGCAGCTTGCGACAGCGGGTAGTGGAGCACACCCCATTCCTTGGTCGCCGGCTTGTAGGAGAGGATCTTGGCCTTGCCCTTGGGATCGTCCTTCCATTCGCGCTGTACGGCGATCCAGACGGTCTCGTCCGCGCCGGTTCCCGTCACGGCGACGCCCTCGAAGCCGAAGCGAACCGCATGCTTCGCCAGAGCCTCCGGCAGGACGACCTCGTCCTCGACCTCGCCCTTGGCCGAGACGCGCAGCAGGATGTCTGCGAGCGGCGCATCCTTCTTCTCCGGATTGCCCTCCGAGGCCAGCCAGAAGCCGCCGCCCTCACGGGTCGCGATGCCCTCCAGATCATAGGAAACAGGCTTGCCGTCCTTCGTCACGGTGATCGCCCCCGTGATCTTCGCGGGCTTCGCGGTCGCGTCGATCGCGAGGATGCGCGAGGGCGCATAGGCGCTGTCGGTGATCGAGAACAGCTTGCCCGGCGCCGCGCGATCAGCGGCGAGGCCGGAGAGCGCGCCCCAGCCGATCGGCAGGCCGTTTTCATCGGCGGACTGGATCGTCGGATAGGCGGCCGCCTGCTCGGCGCGGCGATAGATCATCACGGCCGAGCGCGCGCCGCCCTTCTCGCCGGCATCCGTCTCCGAGGCCGAGACGAAGAGATCGCGCTGCGGGATGGCGAGCAGACCCTCCGGGCCGATGCCGGTCGGCAGCGCCTGCAGAAAGCGCGGCGCTTGGCCTGCGCCCTCATCCTTGTAGACCAGCACCAGCGAGGCGCGCTCCAGCCCGACGAAGATCAACCGGTCATTGCCATAGGCCGCGACCTCGATGCCCTCGGGCTCGCTGCCCTTGGCGGCCGAACGCCTGTCCGGGTAATGGCCGAGGCGCATGGCGATGTGATCGACGTCGGAGCCGGAATCGAACTCGACCGTGCCGTCCTTGCGGAAGATCGTGAAGCCGCGCGAGCCCCCCTTCCAGTCGCCCTCATTGGCGGTGACGAAGCGATCGTTGTCGAGCCAGCGGACCGCGTCCGGCTCACGCGCGACGCCCTTCAGCTCCTCGGTCGGGCTGATCTTGCCGTCGCGGGTCTTGTCGATGTTCTTCAGATCGACCGAGCCGGCGGAGAAATGCGTCACGACCTTGCCGTTGCGGCTGTCGACGACGACGATGTGGTTATTCTCCTGCAGCGTCACCACGACGAGCCCGTCCTGGTTGGCATCGACGAATTCGGGCTCCGGATCGGTCGGCTCGACCGTGGCGAGGCCGGTGAGATCGACGACCTGACGGCTGGCGCAATCGATCGTGCCGTCCTTGATGCCGATCAGGGTGAGGTTGCCGGCGGGAAGCTGCGGCAGGGCGCCCTTGTTGAGCTTCTCGTCGCGCTCGTTCTCGATCGCGATCGCGATCTTTCCCCTGTCCTTCGTCAGCGTCACCGAGTCGGGCTGGCCGCCGAGATCGCATTTGGCGACGACCTGCTTCGTCTTGAGATCGACGGTGGCGAGATGGCCGGCCGGCTCCTTGAAGTTGTCGCCCGAGGTGACGACGGCGACGAAGGCCTTGTCGCCGAGGATCGTGACGGAGGTGGATTCACCTTCGAGCGGCACGAAGCCGGCAGGCTTGGGATCGGCGGGATCGGCGATGTCGATCAGGCCGAGCGCCTTCTGCTCGGCATCGGTGTAGGCGAGCAGCGTGCCGTCGCCATTGGCCGCGATGATCTCGGAGACGGTCTTCCTGGCGGGATCGCGATCGGCCGGCAGGTTCTGCGGCACGGAGAAGGTGGCGACCCGGTTGAACATCGGCTCCGCGCCGGCCGTGCCGGCGAGGAGCAAGGAGGCGAGAGCCGCGAGAACGAGAGGCTGGCGCATGGAACGGACCCCGCTGGAGGAAAAGGATATCCGCGGCTAGAGAGCCCATGCGACAGCTGCGTGACAGTCTCAGCGCAGGCTCGCTTCCTCCGCGCCGGGAACGCCCTGCGCCGGCGAGCGCCTAAAGCCGATCACCTCGAGTTCGGTGACGATGGCCACGGCAGCGGCCTGGGCCAGCACGAAGGCGATGCCGAGGCCGGTCGGGGCGAACCACCCCATCAGCAGGATCGCGATGCTGTCGACGATCCAGACGAGGTTCACGCCGATCACCGCGTAGATCGCGAGGCGCGGCAGCACGCTGCGGCTGGCGAAAAGACCGAGCAGCGCGGCGCAAGGCAGCAGCACGATGCCGGCATCGCGCAGGAATGCCTCGGGCAGGCCGAGAGGGGTGGCGAGCGGACCGGCAGCTGCAGCGAGCAGCAGGCCCATGCCGGCACAGGCGGCGGCATCGAGGGCGAGAGCGTTGCGAAGCAGCGGCGAGGACTGGATGAGCGACATGGCATTTCCTTCCGGCTTGTGGGCGGACAGCCCGTTTCGATGCCGGGATGCTGCCGGGTTCGCGTCCCGCCGTCGATTAAGCGGGAGGTAATTGGAACGGACCACCGGGACCGCTAGCTTGCTGCCATGAACAAGCACCACGCCCCCTCCATCGGCACGCTGCTGCGCGACTGGCGGCAGCGCCGCCGCTTCAGCCAGCTCGATCTCGCGCTCGAGGCCGAGATCTCGCAGAAGCATCTGAGCTTCATCGAAAGCGGCCGCTCGCGCCCCAGCCGCGAGATGGTTCTGCTGCTCGCGGAGCACCTCACCGTGCCGCTGCGGGAGCGCAACGCCCTTTTTCTGGCCGCCGGCTATGCGCCGATCTATCTGGAACGCTCGCTCGAGGACCCCACGCTCAAGGCGGCCCGGAGCGCGATCGACCTGATCCTCAAGGGCCACGAGCCCTATCCGGCGCTCGCCGTCGACCGGCATTGGACCTTGCTCGCGGCCAATGGCGCGGTCACGCGGCTGCTCGGCCTCGTCGCCGACGCGGAGCTGCTGCGGCCGCCGGTCAACGTGCTGCGCCTTTCGCTGCATCCGCAGGGGCTCGCACCCTTCATCGTCAATTACGGGGAGTGGCGCGACCATCTTCTGGCCCGGCTGCGCCAGCAGGTCCGGGCGACGGCTGACGGCACGCTGGGCGCGCTGCTCGGCGAGCTCTCCGACTACCCGCAGCCCGGCGGAGCCGCGAAAGGCCACCATGACATCGAGGCCGAGGCCGGCATCGTCGTCCCCATGCAGCTCCGGCTCGGCGACGCGGTGCTGTCGCTGATATCGACCACGACCGTGTTCGGAACGCCGGTCGACATCACGTTGTCGGAGCTCGCGCTGGAAACCTTCTTTCCGGCGGACGCCGCCACCGCAGAGGCTCTCCATGCCCTGGCCGCTCCCGGCGGCTGAATGAACCGGGCGTGGAACCCGGTGCCCGAATCGCCGTTGCCTTCACGGACGCGATCACTCGCACCGGAACCAGCAGGAGACTCCCGATGGGCAGCACCACCGACAAGATCAAGGGCATGGCCAACGAGGCCGCCGGCAACGTCAAGCAGGCCGCCGGCAAGGCGATGAACAAGCCGGAATGGGAAGCCGAGGGCAAGGCGCAGGAACTGAAGGGCGAGGCCCAGCAGGCGCTCGGCAAGGGCAAGGACGCGGTCAAGAAGGCCGTCGACAAGGTCTGAGGCACCCGCCTCAAGGCAAAAGGGCCGCCCTTCCGGGCGGCCCTTTTCGCGTCTGCATGCCTGATGTGGCTCAGGCCGTGCCCCCGAGCCCGCCGAGGAAATCCTTGACCCGGCCGAAGAAGCCGGCGGTTTCCGGATGATTGCTGTGCGAGCTCTCGCGCTCGAATTCCTCGAGCAGTTCGCGCTGACGCGCCGTCAGCTTCTGCGGGGTCTCGATCACGACCTGGATGTAGAGATCGCCGACATCGCGCGAGCGCAGCACGCTCATGCCCTTGCCCTTCAGGCGGAACTGCTTGCCGGTCTGGGTCCCCTCGGGGATCTTCACCCGTGCCTGCTCCCCCGAGAGCGTGGGAACCTCGATCTCGCCGCCGAGCGCGGCCGAGACCAGCCCGATCGGCACGCGGCAGAACAGGTCGGCGCCGTCGCGCTGGAAGATCGCGTGCGGCTTGATCGACAGGAAGATGTAGAGGTCGCCGGCGGGCCCGCCGCGCAGCCCGGCCTCGCCCTCGCCGGCAAGCCGGATGCGGGTGCCATCCTCGACGCCGGCGGGAATGTTCACCGAGAGCGTGCGCTCGCGCGTGACGCGGCCGGCGCCGCTGCAGTTCTTGCAGGGATCGTCGATGATCTCGCCCCGGCCGGAGCAGGTCGGGCAGGTCCGCTCGACCGAGAAGAAGCCCTGGTTCGCGCGGACGCGGCCATGCCCGCCGCAGGTCGGGCACTGCCGCGACTTGGAGCCGGGCTTGGCGCCGGTGCCCGAGCAGGCCTCGCAGGAAACCGAGCTCGGCACCCGGATCGAGGCGTTCTTGCCGGTGAAGGCCTCTTCCAGCCCGATCTCGAGATTGTAGCGCAGATCGGCGCCGCGCTCGCGGCCATTGGCGCTGCGCGGGCCGCCGCGGCGGGCGTCGCCGAAGAAGGAATCGAAGATATCCGACATGAAGTCGGAGAAATCGGCGTTGCCGCCGGCCCCACCACCGTTCTCGAAGGCCTGGTGGCCGAAGCGGTCATAGGCCGCCCGCTTCTGCCCGTCCGATAGGATCTGGTAGGCCTCGTTGATTTCCTTGAACTTGATCTCGGCCTCATGGTCACCGGGATTCTTGTCCGGGTGATGCTGCATCGCGAGCTTGCGGAAGGAGCTCTTGAGCTCGACCTCCGTCACGGTCCGGCTCACGCCGAGGATCTCGTAGTAGTCTCGCTTCGACATCGAAACGTCTGCCCCTTGCCTTTGACGCGCCACGGCCGGGCGCTTCGGCCCGGCCATGCGCGACAGGCGTTGTTCGACCTGCCTTCACGCTGTCCCGGAACGAGATGGCCGGGTCTCGAGCCCGGCCATCCAGTCGCGTTCCGCGACGAGCGCGGGTTACGCGCTCTTCTTCTTGTCGTCCGAGACGTCCTTGAAGTCGGCGTCGATGACGTCGTCCTTCTTGGCTTCCTCGGTCGTCTCGCCTTCGGGAGCACCGGCCTCCGCCTGGCTCGCCGCATACATCGCCTCGCCGAGCTTCATCGAGGCCTGCATCAGCTCGTTGGTGCGAGCCTGGATGGCCTCGGCGTCCTCGCCGGTCAGCGCGGTCTTGAGCGCCTCGACGGCGGTCTCGATCGCGCCCTTGTCGGTCTCCGAGACCTTGTCGCCATAGTCCTTCAGCGACTTCTCGGTCGAGTGAACGAGGCTCTCGCCCTGGTTCTTGGCCTCGACCAGCTCGCGGCGCTTCTTGTCCTCCGCGGCGTTGGCCTCGGCATCCTTCACCATCTTCTGGATGTCGGCCTCGCTGAGGCCGCCCGAAGCCTGGATCTTGATCTGCTGCTCCTTGTTGGTGGCCTTGTCCTTCGCCGTCACGGAGACGATGCCGTTGGCGTCGATGTCGAAGGTCACCTCGATCTGCGGCATGCCGCGCGGCGCCGGCGGAATGCCCATCAGGTCGAACTGGCCGAGCAGCTTGTTGTCGGCCGCCATCTCGCGCTCGCCCTGGAAGACCCGGATCGTCACCGCGTTCTGGTTGTCCTCGGCGGTGGAGAAGACCTGGCTCTTCTTGGTCGGGATCGTGGTGTTGCGGTCGATGAGGCGCGTGAACACGCCGCCCAGCGTCTCGATGCCGAGCGACAGCGGGGTCACGTCGAGCAGCAGCACGTCCTTGACGTCGCCCTGGAGGACGCCGGCCTGGATCGCGGCGCCGATGGCGACGACCTCGTCAGGGTTCACGCCCTTGTGCGGCTCCTTGCCGAAGAACTGCTTCACGACCTCCTGCACCTTCGGCATGCGGGTCATGCCGCCGACGAGGACGACCTCGTCGATCTGGCCCGCCGACAGGCCGGCATCCTTGAGCGCCTTCTTGCAGGGCTCGATGGTGCGCTGGATGAGATCGTCGACCAGGCTCTCGAACTTGGCGCGCGAGAGCTTGATGGCGAGGTGCTTCGGACCGGAGGCATCCGCCGTGATGTAGGGCAGGTTGATCTCGGTCTGGGCCGCGCTCGAAAGCTCGATCTTGGCCTTCTCGGCCGCTTCCTTCAGGCGCTGGAGGGCGAGCTTGTCCTTCTTCAGGTCGATGCCCTGCTCGCGCTTGAACTCATCGGCGAGATACTCGACGAGGCGCATGTCGAAGTCCTCGCCGCCGAGGAAGGTGTCGCCGTTGGTCGACTTCACCTCGAAGACGCCGTCGCCGATCTCCAGGATCGAGACGTCGAAGGTGCCGCCGCCGAGGTCATAGACCGCGATGGTGCCGGACGACTTCTTCTCGAGGCCATAGGCCAGCGCAGCGGCCGTCGGCTCGTTGATGATGCGCAGCACCTCGAGGCCGGCGATCTTGCCGGCATCCTTGGTGGCCTGACGCTGGGCGTCGTTGAAATAGGCGGGAACCGTGATGACGGCCTGGGTGACGGGCTGGCCGAGATAGGCCTCCGCCGTCTCCTTCATCTTGGTGAGCGTGAAGGCCGAGATCTGCGACGGCGAATATTCCTTGCCGTCGGCGGACACCCAGGCATCCCCGTTCGAGGCCTTGGTGATCTTGTAGGGGACCAGCTTGAGGTCCTTCTGCGTCATCGGGTCGTCGTAGGTGCGGCCGATGAGGCGCTTGATCGCGAAGAAGGTGCGCTCCGGATTCGTGACGGCCTGACGCTTCGCCGGCTGGCCGACCAGACGTTCGCCGTCATCCGTGATGGCGACGATGGAGGGCGTGGTGCGCGCGCCTTCCGAATTTTCGATGACCTTCGGCGTCGAGCCTTCCATCACTGCAACGCAGCTGTTGGTCGTGCCGAGGTCGATACCAATGACTTTACCCATGGATGGGATCCCTTTCGATTGAGCAGATCGCCGACCTGCGACGCATTCCCGTCGCCTGCCAGCCCATGGACCGGGCCGCCCCCGCTTCAGCGGCGAACGAAACCGGCATTCCACGTTTGACGGTGGTTAAACCGCCCCTTGGGCGCGTATATAGTGAGGGTGTTCCCGCCCTTGCAAGACAGGCGAGCCGATTAAGAATCGGGGATTGCAGGCTTTGCGGCCGCAACGGGCGCTTTCCTCCCCACTGTGTCCTCGCAGC
>NZ_JBIWYK010000064.1:0-10113 GCF_044752385.1 Allobosea sp. CER48
CGGGCGGCCAGGGTCAGGCCGATGCGCTGGGCGATGGCGGGAGAATGCCCCGTCGCGGCGCGGCTGGCGCTCCTGGCAGGCTGTCGCATCGCCATGTCCTGCAGGCGATCGATCCCGCAGCGCGAGCGCTGCTCCGCTTTATAGGCGGGAGTCGAGCTCGCGTACCAGCTGCGCCGGCCATTCGGCCTCTCGACGACGACGGCATGCTTCGCGAAGACGCGCGCGTAGCAGTCGGCGTTCTCATAGCCCCGCGCCTGCGCCACGCGCAGCCCGGCACTGTAGGCGGTGCCCTGTTGCGCGAGGGCGGGACCGCTCGCGCCGGTCAACGCGGCTGCAATTCCCCAAAGGATGCGCATGATGATCCCCCTGGCCGGAAGGGAGCCGGCCCGGGCGGGCAACGTCAAGCCAGCGTGACGGCGCCCGAAGTCGAATCTTACGAAATCGTCATCTTCAGGCCAAAGCCGGGTAAGGCGCCGGGCCCCATGGTCCTCGTCACGAGCAGGGAGCAACCCCTGACGCTCACGAGGTTCAAACCATGACGACACAGAACGAGACCCGTAAGTCCATCCTCAAGCGCGGCGCTCTTCTCGCCGGCACCGCCGTTCTCGGCATCGGCCTGGCCGCCGGCATCGCCGACAGCGCCCTGATGCAGAACCACAACGCCGTCGCGCAGCCGATCCAGCTCTCCGGCACCCAGGGCACGCTGCCCTCCTTCGCCGACCTCGTCGAGAAGGTGAAGCCGGCCGTCGTTTCGGTCCGCGTCAAGACCCAGGTCGCGAGCGAGAACGGCGAGCAGAGCCTCGACGACCTGCCGCCGCAGTTGCGCCGCTTCTTCCGCGAGTTCGGCGAGAACGGGCGCCCGAACCGGCCGCCGCAGCAGCAGCAGCCGCGCCAGGGCATGGCCCAGGGCTCGGGCTTCTTCGTCAGCCAGGACGGCTATGTCGTGACGAACAACCACGTCGTCGAGAACGCTGCGGAAGTCCAGCTGGTCACCGATTCCGGCAAGACCCTGGAAGCCAAGGTCGTCGGCACCGATCCGCGCACCGATCTGGCTCTGCTCAAGGTCAAGGATGCCGGTGACTTCCCGTTCGTGCAGCTTGCCGATGGCAAGGCGCGCATCGGTGACTGGGTGCTGGCGATCGGCAACCCCTTCGGTCTCGGCGGGACGGTCACGGCCGGCATCGTCTCGGCCCAGGGCCGTGACATCGGCTCGGGCCCCTATGACGACTTCATCCAGATCGATGCGCCGATCAACCGCGGCAATTCGGGTGGTCCGACCTTCAACCAGAAGGGCGAGGTCGTCGGCGTGAACACCGCGATCTACTCGCCTTCCGGCGGCAATGTCGGCATTGCCTTCGCGATCCCGGCCTCCACCGTCAAGCAGGTCGTCGAGTCGCTGAAGAAGGACGGCACGGTGGCGCGCGGCTTCATCGGCGTGCAGATCCAGCCGGTCAACGCCGAGATGGCCGATGCCATCGGCCTGAAGGAAGCCAAGGGCGCGCTCGTCGCCGAGGCGCAGGGCAACGGCCCCGCTGCCAAGGCCGGCATTCGCCGCGGCGACACCATCACCGCGGTCAACGGCGAGGCGATCAAGGACGCCCGCGAGCTCTCCCGCAAGATCGCGACCTTCGCCCCGGGCACCAAGGCCACGATCACCCTGTTCCGCGAAGGCAAGTCCCGCGACGTGACCTTCGAGGTTGGCCGCCAGCCGGCGGCGTGAACCGGATCCGGGCGGGTCGTTTCGACCCGCCCGGCTCAGGCAGGTCCCACGGTTTCCTGTCGCCCCAGCCAAGGGACTTTGCCGTTACGGCGGCAGGCCGGATGCGTATCTTCCGGCCTGCCGTTTTCGTTTGAAAGGCGTTTTCGAGCAAAGCGAGTGCCGGTCCGTTTGGATCGGCATTTGCTCTGGGCTAGGTTCTCCCGATGCGACTCCTGATCGTCGAAGATGATGCCGAGGCAGCGGCCTATCTGACCAAGGCGTTCCGCGAGGTCGGCCATGTCGCCGACCATGCGGCGGACGGCCTGCAGGGCTATGCCATGGCCGAGGGCGGTGGCTACGACGTGCTGGTCGTCGACCGCATGCTGCCGCGCCTCGACGGCCTGTCCCTAATCCGCTCGCTGCGCGAGCAGAAGGACGAGACGCCGGCGCTGATCCTCTCGGCGTTGGCCCAGGTCGATGACCGGGTGAAGGGCCTGCGCGCGGGCGGCGACGACTATCTGCCCAAGCCCTACGCCTTTTCCGAGCTTCTGGCGCGCGTCGAGGTGCTTGCGCGGCGGCGCGGCGCGCCGGCCTCGGAGCCGACGACCTATCGCGTCGGTGAGCTGGTGCTCGACCGGCTGGCCCATCGCGTCACCCGCGAGGGCCAGGAGATCGTCCTCCAGCCGCGCGAGTTCCGGCTGCTCGAATATCTGATGAAGCATGCGGGGCAGGTGGTGACGCGGACCATGCTGCTGGAAAACGTCTGGGATTATCATTTCGACCCGCAGACCAACGTCATCGACGTGCATGTCAGCCGCCTGCGCGCCAAGGTCGACAAGGGCTTCGAGCAGCCGATGATCCATACGATTCGCGGCGCGGGATACATGGTCCGTGACAGCGCGCGCTGATGATCCCGCGCGGAAGCGCCAGAAGTTCCTGCCGACCCTGTTCCGCACGACGGCCTTCAAGCTGACGGCGGCCTATCTTGTCATCTTCGCGCTCTTCGCCGCCTTCGTGCTCGGCTATGTCGCCTGGAACGCGCAGCGCCTGCTGACCGATCAGATCCGCTCGACCATCGACGCCGAGATCCAGGGGTTGGCCGAGCAGCAGCGCCAGGGCGGTATTCGGCGGCTGGTCAACATCATCGAACGCCGCTCGCGCGGGCCGGGTGCCTCGCTCTATCTCGTGACGACGCCGGTGGGCGAGCGCATCGCCGGCAATGTCGAGGCGATACCGCCCGGCACGCTCGACCGGACCGGCGAGAGCGAGATCGAATACGCCCGCTCCAGCGAAACCGTCGACACGCCGAGCCATGCGCTCGTGCGCGTCTTCATGCTGCCGGCGGGTTTCCGCCTCCTCGTCGGCCGCGATCTCGAGGAGCGCGACCGGCTCGGCGCCGTGATCCGCCGCGCTGCCGGCTGGTCGGCGGCGCTGGTCTTCGTCCTCGGATGTTTCGCGAGCTGGTTCGTGGCGCGCCGCGTGCTGAAGCGGATCGACGGAATGAGCGAGACCGCGCATGGCATCATGGAAGGCGACCTGAAGGGGCGCCTCGCCATTGCCGGCACCGACGACGAGCTCGACCGCCTGGCGCTGAACCTCAACGCCATGCTCGACCGCATCGGGGAGCTCATGGCCGGCATGCAGCAGGTCACGGACAACATTGCCCATGACCTCAAGACGCCGCTGACACGGCTGCGCAACCGCGCGGAGGAGGCGTTGCGCAGCGCCCGGTCGCCGGATGAGCTGCGGACCGCGCTCGACGGCGCGATCGAGGAGGCGGACAACCTGATCCGCGTCTTCAACGCCCTGCTGATGCTTGCGCGGCTGGAGGCCGGTAGGGTCAGCGAGAACATGGCCGATATCGATCTCTCCGAGATCGTCTCCGGCATGTCGGAACTCTACGAGCCGCTCGCCGAGGAGGCCGGGCTTTCGCTGGTGGGCGAGGTCGAACCCGGTCTGCGTATCGTCGGCAATCGGGAACTCGTCGGACAGGCCGTCGCCAACCTCATCGACAACGCCCTGAAATATGGCGGGCCGGAGCAGGGCGGCGACGGGGTGGTCGCGGTATCCGCGAAGCGCAACGGGTCGGAGATCGAACTTTCGGTGGCCGATCATGGGCCGGGCATCCCTCAGGCCGACCGCGGACGCGTGCTCGATCGTTTCGTGCGGCTCGACACCAGTCGAAGCAAGCCGGGCTTCGGGCTCGGCCTGTCGCTGGCGGCCGGCGTGGTGCGCCTGCATGGCGGGCAGCTCCGTCTGGAAGACAATGCCCCGGGCTTGCGCGTCGTCATCGCTTTGCCGGTGACGGAGCCCAAGCCTGTGGAAACGCAGGTGGTACCGGAGGCTCAAAGCTCGACAGCCGTCGCAAACCCTGCTGGCGTGCCGTCCTCCTGAGGAGGATGATGCGCGATGGCTGAGCGGCTCTGTGACAGGCTGGATGCGGCGCCGGTCTTGCCGGCGCGCGCCAAGGCCGAGGCGCTGCTGGCGCGCGAGCTGATCGAGCGGCTCCACGATAAGGCGGCTGCCGATACGCTTCAGGCACATCTGGCCGAGCATCCACGCAGCGCGGCGCTGGTCGCGGGCGTGCTGGCCCATTCGCCTTTCCTGACCCAGGTCATGCGCTTCGACCCAGAAGGCTTGATCGCCTGCCTCACGCAGGCCCCAGAGACCCGCCGCGACGCGTTGCTGGCCCGCATCGAGGCCTTTGCCGGCACGGGCTGCGAGACGTCGGACCTGATGCGCGAATTGCGCCGCTTCCGCCGCGGCATGGCGCTCCTGATCGCTCTTGCCGATATAGGCGGCGTCTGGGATGTCGAGACCGTGACCGCGGCGCTGACCGCCACGGCCGACACGGCGGTGCGCCTTGCGACCAACCATGTTCTGCGGCAGGCGGCCGATCTCGGAAAGATCAACCTGGCCGACCTGGCCGATCCCGGTCCGGGCTCGGGCCTCGTCGTGCTGGCACTCGGCAAGCACGGCGCAGGCGAGCTCAACTACTCCTCCGACATCGACATCGTCGTCTTTTTCGATCCCGAAGCGGCGGAAGCCGCCGGCGTCGCCGAGCCATCGAGCCTCTTCGTCAGGCTGACCCAGCAGATCGCGCGCATCATTCAGGAGCGCACGCCTGACGGCTACGTCTTCCGCGTCGATCTCCGGCTGCGTCCCGACCCCGCGTCGACCCATGTCGCGATCGCGCTGCCATCCGCCTACTCCTATTACGAGACGGTCGGCCAGAACTGGGAACGCGCGGCGATGATCAAGGCGCGCCCGATCGCGGGTGACACCGGGCTGGGCCTGCGCTTCATCAAGGATCTCGCCCCCTTCATCTGGCGCAAGTATTTCGACTTCGCGACCATCGCCGATATCCACGCGATGAAGCGCCAGATCCAGACGGTGAAGGGCCACGAGACGATCGCGGTGGCCGGCCACAATGTGAAGCTCGGCCGCGGCGGTATCCGCGAGATCGAGTTCTTCGTGCAGACGCAGCAGCTCGTCTTCGGCGGGCGGCGCCCGGCGCTGCGGGGGCCGCGCACCCTCGACATGCTGAAGGAGCTGACGAACGAAGGCTGGATCACGCCGCAGGCACGTGACGAGCTCTCCGAATCCTATCGCTGGTTGCGGACGATCGAGCACCGCCTGCAGATGCGCGACGACGAGCAGACGCAGACCCTGCCCAAGCCGGCCGGCGATCTCGAGGCCTTTGCCCGCTTCTGCGGCTTTCCCAATACTGCCGCTTTCGGCAAGGCGCTGACGAGCCACGCCAGGCGCGTCGAAGGCCATTATGCCCTTCTGTTCGAAGAGGGGCCAAGCCTCGCCTCGGAGGCCGGGACGCTCAGCTTCACCGGTTCGGAGCCGGACCCCGAGACCGTCGAGACGCTCGGAAAGCTCGGTTTCCGCGACGGCATGACGGTGGCGGAGACGGTGCGTGGCTGGCATTTCGGCCGCCGCGCCGCCGTCACCAGCGCCCGGGCCCGCGAGGTGCTGACGGAGCTTACGCCCGCGCTGCTCGTCGCCCTCGGCCGCACTGCCGATCCCGACGGCGCGCTCGCCCATCTCGACAATGCCTTCGTCCGAATGCCGGCGGCGGTCGAGCTGCTGACGCTGTTGCGGTCGCACGACTCCTTGCTGACGCTCTTCGCCGAGATCCTCGGCAGCGCACCGCGCCTGGCCAAGGTCGCGGCCCTGCATCCGCACGTGCTCGACGGCGTGATCGACCCGGCCTTCGGGCAGGCGGTGCTCGACGTCGACACGCTGGAACGCCGCATTCGCAGCTATGTCGGCTCGCCGCCGCCGAGCGTCGAGGACGGGCTGGACCGGATGCGTGACGCGGCGCGGCAGGAGAACTTCCTGGTCGGCGCGCGACTGCTGTCGGGCGTCTATGCGGCGGAGGGGGCAGGGCAGGCCTATTGCGCCGTGGCCGAGGCCTGCCTGCGCGTCGCTTTTGCCGATACCCGCTCCTCCTTCACGGCCGATCACGGCGCGATCGAAGGCGCCGAAACCGTGGTGCTCGGGCTCGGCCGGCTCGGCGCCGGCGAGCTGACGCCGTCATCCGACCTCGATCTCATCCTGCTCTATGACCGGCCGGAGGATGCCGGCCCGAGCAACGGGGCCAAGAGCCTCGATCCGGTGACCTGGCATATCCGATTCACGCAGCGCCTGGTTGCAGCACTGACCGTGCCGACGCGTCGCGGTACACTCTATCAGGTCGACATGCGCCTGCGCCCGACCGGCAACAAGAGCCCGGCGGCGACGCAGTTCGCGGGCTTCGAGGCCTATCACGCGGGCGAGGCGGAGATCTGGGAGGAGATGGCGCTGACCCGCGCGCGCGTCGTCGCCGGCGATGCGGGGCTTGCGAAGCGGGCCGAGGCCTCGATCCGCGCTATCCTGTCGCGCAGGCGCGAGCCGGCCAAGGTTGCCGCAGCCGTGGCGGAGATGCGGGCGCTGATCGCCAAGGAGAAGGGGGAGAAGGACCCGTGGGACCTGAAGCTCGCGGCGGGCGGCCTCACCGATCTCGACTTCCTCGCCCAGTTCCTGCTCCTGGCCTATGCGAGCGATCACCCCGGCCTGATCGTCAACGACACGGCCTCGGTCTTCGCGGCCGCGCGGCAGGCCGGACTGCTCTCGGACAGCGATGCTTCCACCCTGTCGGAGGCGCATCGTTTGGTTCGCGACGTCCAGCTCTGGCAGCGCTTCACGGTCGAGGAGGCGTTCGATCCGAAGGCGGTGCCGCCCCGGGTGATGCGGCGCATTGCGACGGCCGTCGGAAGGCCTGACGCCAAGGTGTTGAAGGCGGAGCTCGACGAGGTCCGTTCGGGTGTGCGGGCGATCTTTACCCGCATCCTCTCGCAGGCGAAGGCGGGGTGAGCCTCAGGCCGCCTGCGCCGTGACGCGCTCCGCGCCGCCATCGAGCGGCAGATGGACCATGACGATGGTGCCGGCGCCCATCGCCGAGCGCAGCCTCAGCGAGCCGCCATGCAACTCGGCGAGCGACCGGGCGATGGCGAGGCCCAGGCCCGAGCCCTTGTAGCTGCGGACGAGGTCGCCCTCGACCTGCTCGAAGGGGCGGCCGACGCGGTCGATCTTCTCCTTGGGAATGCCGATGCCGGTGTCCTCGATGAAGATGTTGAGCGCGCCGGGGACGTGGCGGGTGCGCACCGCGATCCGCCCGCCTTCGGGCGTGAACTTCGCGGCGTTGTCGAGCAAGTTGCCGAGGATCTGGTAGAGGGCGCGCGGATCGGCCGCGAGGCGGGTGTCGAACGGGCCTTCGAGGTTGAGGATGAGCTGCTTGCGCTCGATCTCCGGCTGCACCTTGAGCAGGGCCTGGTCCAGCACGGGCCCGACCGCGATCTCGCTCTTCTCCAGCCGCATCTTGCCGGACTCGATGCGCGACATGTCGAGGATGTCGTCGATGATTCCGAGCAGGTAGCCGCCGCTGGAACGGATGTCGCGGACATAGTCGGTGTATTTCTCGCCGAGCGGGCCGAACATGTTGTTCTCCATGATCTCGGAGAAGCCGATGATGGCGTTGAGCGGCGTGCGCAGCTCATGGCTCATGTTGGCGAGGAACTCGGACTTGGCGCGGTTGGCGCTTTCGGCGACGGCCTTCTGCTCCAGATAGCGCTCGGCGAGCTCGGCGAGCTGCTGGGCCTGGGTCTCGAGCTTCTGGCGCGAGGCCTTGAGGTCGGTGACGTGCTTCAGGAGCTGATGCTCGGACTGGGTCAGCCGTTCTTCCTGCTGCTTGAGCTTGGTGATGTCCGTGCCGACGGAAACCGAGCCGCCGTCCTTGGTGCGGCGGCCGTTGATCTGGAGCCAGCGGCCATCCGAGAGACGGGCCTCGTAGGAGGTGGCGCCGGCGCTGCCGCGCAGGATCCGCGTCGGCTCCTGATCGATCTGCGGCTGGGCGGAGCGCGCCATGATCTCGTCGTAGCTCATGCCGGATTGCAGGGCGTCGGTGGTGAGCTGGTGAAGCTGCTGGTACTTGGCGTTGCAGAGGATCAGCCGGTTGTCGGCATCCCAGAGCACGAAGGCCTCGGAGATGGCCTCGACCGCGTCGCGCAGGCGGGCGTCGGCCGTGGCCGTGCGTTCGGCCATGCGGCGCTGCTCGGAGATGTCGACGACGATGCCGACGAGATGGCGCGAGCGGGTGCGGCGGTCGATGACGAGCTCGGCGCGGGCCTTGAGCCAGATCCACTCGCCCGACGAGGAGCGGACGCGGAATTCCTGGTCGAGATAGTTGGCCTCGCCACGGCTGACGGCATCGGCGATCGCGTAGAGGTCGACGTCATCGTGATGGATGAAGCTCGAGACCTCGCCGAAGGACATGTATTCGCCGGTGCGGTCGTAGCCGAGCAGGGCATACATCGAGTCCGACCAGTAGATGCGGCCGCGGGCCAGATCCCAGTCCCACAGCCCGCAATGGCCGCGATTGAGCGCGGTGTCGATGCGCTCGCGCACGCAGTCGCAATCCTCGTCGGCCGCGCTTGCGCGCTTGGACTGGAGCAGGAAGGCGAGGGTGATGACGCCGAGCACGAGGCCGGCGGCGGCGAACAGGATGGTCAGGCCGGAGCGGCGCAACTGCCAGACGGAAAGTGCCCGCGAGACCGGCTGCAGCACGGCGACCTGGCCGAGGGGAGCGGCGAGGTTGCGTACGCTGGCGAAGACGTCGGCGCCGTTGGGCAGGGTGATGCGCATCACGCCGGCGCGGTCACCGAAGACCGTGAGGGGCTGGGTCTGTCCGAGGAAATCGGTGAGATTGCGCTGCGTCTGGCCGATGACCGGTTCGCTGGCGATGACGCGCCCGTCTGCGCCGCTGACATGCACGATGCGGCCGTGAGCGGCGAGATGGCGGGCGGTGAGGGCGGCGAGCACGCTGGCCGGCTCCTTGCCCGCCAGGGTGGCGGTGTCGAGCTCGCGGGCGACGAGGGCCGAGACGAGGTCCATGTCGTTGGCCGCGTCGGCGAGAGTGTCATCTCGCATGGCGGAGGTCTGCAGGAACGCGCCCACGCCGAGGATGACGAGGAAGACGCCGACCAAAACGGGGATGGCCGTCCGGAATGCGGGCTCGAAGCTCTGGAAGCGCTGATAGACCGGGTGGGTCAGTGACCTTGCGACACCCAGAATCGTATCGGCGCGCACAGGTGCGCAATCCGCGTTGGCACGCGACATGCCCGTCCCCCTTCGGAAAACTTTACCGTCAGTAAGATCGGGAGACGTGCCGCATCCCCGCGAATCACTGTCAGTTGAATCTGGAGGGGGTGGTTTGTCTAGCCCTGAGTTGAGTTAATACTATAAAATTCACCCCTGGGTTGTGTCGTCTATCCAATGAATCCTGTGCGGGTAATGAAACGTTAACGTTTTGGACAGGTCGGCGTTAACCTTCGTCGAACGGCCCGAAAGAGCGCTCAGGCGAGCGCTCTTTCGGCGATATCGGCGACATCCCGCGAGAGGCCCGGCGTCCGCGCGACAGTGCCCAGGGCCTCCTGCGCCAGCTGCTTGCGGACCGGCTCGAGCATGCGCCAGCTCTTGAACGAGCCCAGCAGGCGGGAGGCGACCTGCGGGTTCGTCCTGTCCAGCGCGATGACGATGTCGGTGACGAAGCGGTAGCCCTCGCCGTCGGCCCGGTTGAACTGCGTGAGATTGGCCGCGAAGCCGCCGATCAAAGCTCGCACGCGGTTGGGATTTCCGAGCGAGAAGGCGGGGTGTTGCATCAGCCGCTTCACCCGGTCCAGCGTCCCGCTCTCCGCGATCAGCGCCTGGGCCATCAGCCACTTGTCGAGGACGAGCGGCTCGCCTGCATAGGTCTGCGCGAAGCGGGCGATCAGGGTCTCGCGCCTCTCGCCCGGGACCAGCGTCATCGCCGCGAGCGCGGCCAGCCGGTCGGTCAGGTTGTCGGAACTGGCGAACTGCTCCTCGCA
>NZ_JBIWYK010000065.1:0-10112 GCF_044752385.1 Allobosea sp. CER48
GCTACACGCTGCAGGAAGAGCCGAAGGCCGGCTGAGGCGGCTCAGCGCGCCGTCTCGACCTCGCGCAGGCAGATCCTCAGGCGGTCGAGGATCATCTCGACATCATCCCCGCCGACCGTCAGCGGCGGGCGGATCTTGAGGATGTTGTCCGCCGGCCCCTCGCGCCCCACGAGGATACGCATGTCGCGCAGGCGGTTCATGACATGGGAGGCCGCATCGGTGGCGGGCGCCAGCGTCTCGCGATCCGTGACCAGTTCCAGCCCGAGGAAGAGGCCGATGCCGCGGACGTCTCCGACGCAGGGATAGTCCTTGGCCAGTTCGCGCATGCCGGCGAGCAGCTTGTCGCCCATCTCCTTGGCATTGGCCGAAAGCTCTTCCTCCTCGACGATATCCAGCACTTCCGACGCGATGCGGCAGGACAGGTTCGAGCCGCCGAAGGTCGAGAAATATTCCGGGCCTTCCGCAAAGCGCTCGGCGATGGCGCGGGTCGTGATGACCGCGCCGATCGGGTGGCCGTTGCCGAGCGGCTTGCCGAGCACGACGATGTCCGGCCTCACATTCTGCTGCTCGAAGCCGAAATAGTACTCGCCGAGACGGCCGAGGCCGGTCTGCACCTCGTCGGCGATGCAAATGCCGCCCGCAGCGCGGATGCGCTCATAGACCGCGGCGAGATAGCCGGGCGGGGGGATAATCTGGCCGCCGACGCTCGGAAAGGTCTCGGCGATGAAGCCAGCGACCTTTCCACCGCGAGCGGCGATGGCTGCGAGCGCGCCGTCGACCTGCCGGGCGTAGTGGAGGGCCCGGTCGGCATCGTCGCGGCGGAAGCGGCCGCGATAGTCGTCGGCGACGTCGATAAGCTGCACCCAGGGCTTGCGCCCGCCCATGTTCGGCTTGTTGAACTTGTAGGCGGAGATGTCGATCGCGCCGGTGGTGTTGCCGTGATAGCCGTGATCGGGCGTGACGATGTCGTAGCCGCCGCTCGCCGCACGGGCGAGGCGCAGGGCCAGCTCGTTCGCCTCCGAGCCGGAATTGACGAAGAAGCAGACCTCCAGCTCCTCGGGCAGCTTCGCCGTCAGGCGCTCGGCCAGACCCATCGGCGCCGGGTGCAGATAGCGCGTGTTCGAATTCATCCGCGCCAGCTGGTCCATCGCCACCTTGCGGATGCGCGGATGGGCATGGCCGACATGCGGCACGTTGTTGTAGGCGTCGAGATAGGGCCGGCCCATCGCGTCGAAGAGATGGTGGCGCCAGCCGCGCAGGAAGGTGACCGGGCGCTTGTAGCTGAGCTTGAGATTGGCGCCGAAGCGGGCCTTGCGCTCGGCCAGCAGCGCGACCTCGTCGATCGCCTGATAGGCGACGACATCGTCGGGCAGATTGAGGAGGGCGGCGGGGTTCGGGCAGACCGCCTGCCAGAGAGCCCAGTCGTCGGGATCGGCGACGCCCGGCCAGTCATGGCCCATGCCGTCCAGCGTCAGCGCGAGTTGGAAATGCAGATGCGGCTCCCAGCCGCCATTCTCCTCGGCCGAGCCAAGCTTGGCGAAGGCCTCGCCTGCCGCGATCTCCTGGCCCTGCTTCAGCTGCGCTGCGCCGTCCGCCGCGAGATGGCCGTAGAGCGTGTGGAAGACGTCACCCGCAGGCGTGCGATGTTCGAGGATGACGACGCCACCATAGTCGAGATGGCCCGTGCGGTTCTCCGCCAGTGCGACCTTGCCGGCGAGAGGCGCGCGGACCGGTTCGCCGGCCGGCGCGAAGACATCGACCGCCATATGGATGGTGCGGCGGTTGGAGGCGAGCCAGCGGCCCTTGCGGAAGGCCTTGTCGGTATAGACCAGCCGGGGCTCGCCATACTGGCCGAGCCACCATTCCGAGGTGATGCCGAGGCCCGTGCCGAGATTGCGGGCCTCGTCGGCGCGCAGTTCGAACGGGTTCTGCGGGATCGTCGCCTCGGCCACGCCGAGCGAGCCGACCGGCAGGCCGTCGAGCGCGCGGCCGAGCACGGGGGCGAAGCTGCCGCGCTGCGCGGCGATCCAGCTCGCGATGCGGCCGGCCGCGTCGGTGACGGGCAGACCGCAGGCGTTGCGCAGGCGCGCGCCCATCAGCTCTCCGTCGATCGCGGGGTTCTCCAGCAACCTCCAGGCGGGAGCCTGCGAGATCGTGACATAGGGATCGTCCGGGCGGCCCTTGGCCTCGATTGTCGAGTTCACGACGCTGACGGCGAGCCGCATGCGGACGAGGGGCCAGATCAGGCCGATCTCCTCGGCGCTGAGCGGCGAGACGACGTGATAGCCGGCGACGAAGGCGGCGAGCGCCGTGTCCGGCGTCTCGTGGTCGAGGATGGCATAGGCGGCGGCGATCGCGATCTCGCAGACACGCGGGCCATTCGTCATGTCGCCGAAATCGATCAGGCCGCTGATGCGGGCCGGCTCGCCAAGACGCGGCTCGACAAGGATGTTGAAGTCGTTGAGGTCGTTATGGATGGTCTGGCGCGGCAGCTTGTCGAGCACGGGCTTGATGGCTTCGAAGGCTGCGATGATCCCGGCGACGAGCGCGCGGCGCGAGCCTTCGAGCACGTCGAGATGCGGCTTGATCCAGCCGGCCTCGGTCAGGTCCCATTTCGCGGCGTCCGGCGCTGCGGTGACCTTGAAGTCGCGGAGGGCGAGATCGAGACGCGCGGTCAGCGCGCCGAGTTCTGCGAGGACGGCCGGCGGCTGCGGCCCGGCTTCGCCCAGCGGGATACCCTTGAAGGCGCGCTGGACCCAGACCATGCGCTGCTGGCCCTGGGCATCGGCGACGTTCTGCCAGAAGCGGTTGCCTGCGGCCGGGAGAAGACGCGGCAGCGGCAGCGTCGGATCGGCGGCGAGGGCGTGGCTGATGGCGGCGCATTGCTGGTCGACGAGCGCAGGCTCGCCCTGCGGGCGCATCGCCTTGACGATGACGTCGCCCTCGCTGGTTTGGCCGCGGAAGTTGAGGTCGTATTCGCCGCCGAGTTGCCGCAGCCCGCCATCGATGCCGAACTGCTCGGCGACCCCACGCAACCAGACGTGTTCCATCATCGCTCCCCCGCCGCGGAGCTGCTGTGGCTCCGCGCTCGTCTCTCAGGCCGGCCGAATCGACAGGCGCCGTCATCCATAGCCAGAAAGGCCGCCGGTTTGATCCCGCAAAGTTTGCGGGACGGCGGCCGCCGGGTTGCGCTGGGCGAGGGTGGAGATCAGCCCTGGATCGGCTCGCCGGCCAGCCAGCGCTGCGTCGCCCGCTCGATCGCCTCGCGCACGGTATCGGGAGCCGTGCCGCCATAGCTGCGGCGGCTGCGGACGGAGTGCTCCGGCGCCAGAACCTCGAAGACCGCCTGGCTGATGCGGGTATCGACCGAGCGCATGGCGTCGAGGTCGAGCGCCTGCAGGGTGCAGCCCCTGGCCTCCGCCAGCGCGACGACACGGGCGGTGATGTGATGGGCGTCGCGGAAGGGCACGCCGGCCTCGCGCACCAGCCAATCGGCGAGATCTGTGGCGGTGGGGAAGCCTCGATCGAGGAAGGCGCGCATGGCGTCGGGGCGCACGGTCATGTCGCGGATCATGCCGGTGGTGGCGGCGACGCAGAGCTCGACCGTCTCCAGCGCGTCGAACATCGGCTCCTTGTCCTCCTGCATGTCCTTCATGAAGGTCATGGGCAGGCCCTTTACCATGACCAGCATCGCGGTGAGCGAGCCGACGACGCGGCCGGTCTTGCCGCGGACGAGTTCGGCAGCGTCCGGATTTCGCTTCTGCGGCATGATCGAGGAGCCGGTTGTGAAGGCGTCGGACAGCGCGATGAAGCGAAAGCCGTCGCTGCACCAGAGCGTGATCTCCTCGTTGAGGCGCGAAAGATGCACAGCCAGCATCGAGCAGCAGAACAGCAACTCGCAGATATGGTCGCGCGCGCCGACCGAATCCATCGAGTTCTCGGTCGGCCGGGCGAAGCCGAGTTCCTTCGCGGTGAACTGCCGGTCGATCGGGAAGGCGGTGCCGGCGAGCGCGGCTGCGCCGAGCGGCGAGACATTGGTGCGCTGGCGGGCGCCGGCCAGACGCTCGCGGTCGCGGCCGAACATCTCGACATAGGCCATCAAATGGTGGCCGAAGGTCACGGGCTGGGCCACCTGCATGTGGGTGAAACCCGGCATGATCGTCCCGGCATGCTCGCTGGCGCGCTCGATCAGCGCCTGCTGCAAGTCGCGGAGGGTGCCGTCGAGAGCATCGATCGCGTCGCGCATCCAGAGGCGGACGTCGGTGACGGCCTGGTCGTTGCGACTGCGGGCGGTGTGCAGGCGCCCGGCCGGCTCGCCGATGATCTCCTTGAGGCGCGCTTCCACATTCATGTGGATGTCCTCTAGGTCGATGCTGAACTGGAGTTCACCGCGATCGATCTCGCCGCGGATCTGATCGAGCCCGGCCTGGATACGCTCATTGTCGGCGCTGGCGATGATGCCCTGGCGGGCCAGCATCGCGGCATGGATCTTGGACGCGGCGATGTCCTGCCGGTAAAGCCTGTAGTCGAAGCCGATCGAGGGATTGATCTTGCGCATCACATCGGCCGGCGCGGTGGTGAAGCGTCCGCCCCACATCTTGTTGGCACCGGGATTCTGGTCGGACATGATGGGCTCTCCGGGAGCGGCTGCGACGTGATCGCAAAGGGATAGCAATCGCGATTTGGACTGTAAATTCCAAAATCGACCTTGACGTCCAAATGATGCCCATCATACTCGCGGGAGATGCGGCGGATCGGCCGGCGCGGGATGGGCAGCATGAAGATCGAAGAATTCAGCCTGGAGCGCATCCAGTCGCTCTACGAGAACACCGTCGAGTTCAATCTCTCCGATAGCGGCGTCCATCCCTATTCGCTGAATGAGCTTCTCAGCGCGGAGCAGCGCGCGAAGCTGATGGAGGTCGAGCTCGGCTACGGCTGGACCAACGGCGCCGTCGAATTGCGCGAGGACATCGCCAAGCTCTATCGCAACCGGACCTCGGACGAGGTGATCGTCACCAACGGCTCGGCGGAAGCCAATTTCCTGATGGTGATGTCGCTGATCGAGCCGGGCGACGAGATCATCGTCTTCGTGCCGAACTATCTGCAGATCTGGGGCTGGGCGCGGGCGATCGGCGCCAACGTCAAGGAAGTGAAGCTGCGCGAGGAACTGGGCTGGACGCCCGACCTCGACGAGGTCCGCCGGGCGATCACGCCGCGCACCAAGCTGATGACGATCTGCAATCCGAACAACCCGACAGGCAGCCTGCTCTCCCGCGAGACGATGGATTCGCTGGTCGAGATCGCCCGGGCGCAGGG
Organism: Allobosea sp. CER48; assembly: GCF_044752385.1. NCBI lineage: Bacteria > Pseudomonadati > Pseudomonadota > Alphaproteobacteria > Hyphomicrobiales > Alloboseaceae > Allobosea > Allobosea sp. CER48. Next base: position 5,317 of record NZ_JBIWYK010000065.1, read on the forward strand.
CTGCTATCTCCATGCCGACGAAGTCTACAAGGGCGCCGAGCTCGAAACCGACGAGCCGCCCAGCTTCGCCGATCTCTACGAGAAGGCGATCATCACCAGCGGCCTCTCGAAGGCGATGGCGCTGCCGGGGCTGCGCATCGGCTGGCTGGTCGGCCCGGCCAAGGACATCTACACCGCCTGGCAGAACAAGGACTACACCTCGATCACCACAAGCGCGCTGAGCGAGCATATCGCCCGGATCGTCATCCAGCCGGCGAAGCGCGCCGAAATCCTGCAGCGGAGCAAGACCATCCTGCGGGAGAACCTCGCACTGCTCACCAGCTGGGTGAAGGCGAACGAGGAGTTCTTCTCCTTCGTGCCGCCCAAGGCCGGCGGCATGGCCTTCATCAGGTACAGCCACTCGATGAATTCGACCGATCTCGTTCATCGCCTGCGCGAGGAGCGCGGCATCATGCTGCTGCCGGGCGACGTCTACGGGATGGACGGCTATATCCGCATCGGTATCGGCGCGCCGGGCGACCATCTTTCGGTCGGACTTGAGCGCCTCAGCGACTATCTCAAGTCGCAGCCGCGCTGACGGAGCGGGCATGACGCCGGAACTCGCCCCTTACCTCCCGGTCTGCGATGCGGTGGCGCTGCTGTTCCGGCCGCATGCGGAGGTCGTGCTGCACGACCTGGCGTCGCAGAGCGTCGTGCACATCGCCGGCAACTTCTCGCAGCGCGTGCTCGGCGAACCCTCCCTGCTCGACGAGATCGGCTTCGACCCTGACGAGACGATCATCGGCCCCTATGAGAAGGTGAACTGGGACGGGCGGCGGCTGAAATCGATCAGCATCGTGCTCTCGGCCGGGGCCAAGGCGATCGGCGTGCTCTGCATCAATGTCGATGTCTCGCAGTTCCATGCGCTGATGCAGACGCTTTCCGCCCTGGCGACGGTGCCGGCGGGCGTCGAGAAGCCGCAGGCCTTGTTCAAGGAAGACTGGCACGAGCGGATCAACGAGTTCGTGCAGCAATGGACGCAGCGCCGCGGGCTCGCGGTGACCGGCCTCAGCCGCGCAGAGAAGCGCGAACTGGTGGCGGACCTTGCCGCCAACGGCGCCTTCGGCGGGCGCAATGCCGCCGCCTACATCTCGCGCATCCTCGGGCTCGCCCGCGCGACCGTCTACAACTACCTCAACCAGGCCAACGAGACCCCGGATGCTTGACTTGTCGCGTGCGGAGATCGAGGCCGCCGTCGATCTCGACCGGGCCTTCATCGCGCTGGAGGAGGGGTTCAGGGCCGCTGCGGCGGGGCAGGTGCAGATGCCGCCGGTCGGCTATCTCGGCTTCCCTGCGCATAATGGCGACTGCCATATCAAGTTCGGTCATATCGCGGGTGATCCGATCTTCGTCGTGAAGATCGCCACGGGGTTCTACGACAATCCCGCCAAGGGCCTGCCGACGACCAGCGGCATGATGATCGCGCTCTCGGCCGAGACCGGGGCGGTCGTCGCGATCCTGCGCGACGAGGGTTGGCTCACGGATCTCAGGACGGCGCTGGCCGGCGCCATCGCGACACGGGCGGGGATGCGTGCCGATGCACGCCGGATCGGGATCGTCGGCGCCGGTACGCAGGCGCGCTTCCAGATTCGCGCCGCCGCGCATCTGTTGCGCGAGCGCGAGCCGCGCTTTGCGGTCTGGGCACGCTCGCCGGAGAAGCTGGAGGCGTTGCGGCGCGATCTCGCAGGGGAGGGCATCGTCGTCGAGCCGGTGGCCGATCTGGAAGCGCTCTGCGCGCAATCGGATGCGGTGATCACGGTGACGCCGGCCGCTGCGCCGATCATCCGGGACGACTGGATCAGGCCGGGCACGCACATCACCGCGCTCGGCGCCGATGCGCCGGGCAAGCAGGAGCTGGACAGCGCGCTGGTCGCGCTTGCCGATACGCGTATCGCGGACTCGCTGGAACAGAGCCTCGACCATGGCGAATTCGCCGCCGCGGCGGCCGTCGGGCTGATCGATGCCGGGGATTGCATCGAGCTCGGGGCGGTCCTGGCCGGGGACGTGCCGGCACGCCGTTCACACGACGACGTCACCATCGCCGACCTGACGGGGATCGCGGTGCAGGATATCGCGATCGCACGGGTCGTGCTGGAGGGGATCGGCCGCCGGGGCGGCGCTTAGCGCCGCCTTTTCCGGGGCGTTCAGCCCTTGTGCCGCGCCAGAAAGCGGTCCATCCGCGCCAGCCCGTCGCGCAGCACGTCGGTCGGCACACCGATGCCGATGCGGATGTGGCTCTCGATGCCGAACCAACTGCCGGCGACGACGAACACGCTCTCCTCCTCGCGCAGCTTCTGCGAGAAAACCTCCGACGGCATGTCGAGCGGGTAGCGCAGGAAGGCCATGCCGCCCGCCTGCGGGCGCCGCCAGGACCAGTCGTTATGCTGCGCCATCCATTGCGCAACAAGATCGGCATTGCTGCGCAGCAAATCGCGGCCTCGCGCAAGCAGGCGGCCGCGTGTTTCCGGGCGCATGACCTCTTCGGCGAGGATCTGGCTGAGGATGCCGCTGCCGATCGTGGTGTAATCCTGCCGCTCCGCGGCGCTCGCCACGACTTCGGCCGGTGCGACGATCCAGCCGAGGCGCAGGCCCGGGCAGGCGAAGGATTTCGACAGGCTCGAGGTGACCACGACCTTGGGGTAGCTGCCCCAGAGGGTCTCGGTCTCGGCGCCGTCGATCTCGCCGCCGCGATAGATCTCGTCGACCATCAGCCAGGCATCGTTGCGCTTCGCGGCCTCGACGAGCGCGGCACGGCTGGCGGCGGACAGCACGCTGCCGGTCGGGTTGGCAGGGTTGGTCACGGCGATCGCCTTGGCGCCGGCGGCGACCGTGGCGAGTTCAGCGGGATCGATCTGCCAGTCGCTGTCGCCGGAGAGCGCCAGCCGGCGGATGTCGAAGCCGAGAGCGCGACCGAGGCCATCGATCTGCATGAAGTTGGGCAGGGCGAAGACCAGCGCGTCGCCGGGCTCGAACAGGGCCATGAGCGCGATCATCGTCGCTTCAGACGAGCCATTGGTGACGAGCACGTTCGCGGCGCTGGCGCCGGGATACCAGGAGGCGATGTTGGCGCGAAGGTCCGGCCGGCCATCGGTCCAGCCATAGCCGAGGGGCTGCTTCAGCAGGTCTCGCGCGGCCTGTTCGCCCAGAATGTCCTCGATCGACCAGGGATGGACGCCGCTCTCGGTCAGGTTGATCTCGACGTCGTTCTCGAAGAGCGTCTGGTTCCGCTCCATCTGGAAAATGTCGAACTTCATGGCGGCCTCCGGCGATGCGGCGTCGTTGCCTGCCGTTGCGGAGGCAGGGCTTGCCGCGATCTGTGAGGCCGGGCGGCTGACGGGTCAAGTCCAATTTGGACAATAAATCCAAATTGGACTGATTGTTTATTGCGACAGGGAGCTGCTGTCCGTCAGCGGTCTGCCCGTGCCACCACCGCCCGCAGCAGCACGTCGAGGCCGGGCGCGAGATCCTCCCGCGTGCAGGATTCGTTGTTGTTATGGGTGATGCCGCCCTTGCACGGTGCGAAGATCATCGCCGTCGGCGTATGCCGGGCAAGGAAATAGGCGTCGTGGCCGGCCTGGCTCAGGATGTCGCGCGTGCGGTAGCCCTGAGCGAGCGCGGTCTGGCGGACGAGGCCGATCATCTCCTCGGCAAAGACCCTGCCGCCCCAGCGCCAGCTGTCGAGGATCGCAACCTCGCAATTGGCGCGGGCACCGGCCTCATGCGCGGCGCGCAGCATGCGCTCGGCCATGACGGCGCCCGCTTCCGGATCGGCGTGGCGGACGTCGCAGGTCGCCTGCGCCCAGTCCGAGATGATGCCAGCCTTGTTCGGCCAGGCGACGAGGCGTGCCGCGGTCGCCTTGCCGCCACTGCCCGCGAATTCCCAGCCGAGATCATCGACGGCGGTGAGCAGCCTTGCGCCGGCGGCGAGCGCGTTGCGGCGCTTCTCCATCGGCCAGGGGCCGGTATGGGCGGTCTCGCCCCGAAACTCGACGATCATGCCGGTGCTGGCGAAGCCGCCGGTGACGACGCCGACCTGGAAGCCCTCGCGATCGAGGATCGGCCCCTGCTCGATGTGGAATTCGAAATAGGCGTCGAGCGGAGGCGGCGCGGCTTGCGCCTCGCCGGTGTAGCCGATGCGATCCAGCTCCTCGCCCATCGACTTGCCGTCATCGTCGCGGCGGTCCCGCGCCCAGTCGAGCGTGTAGACGCCGGTGAAGCAGCCGGAGCCGACCATAGGCGGAGAGAAGCGGCCGCCTTCCTCATTGGTCCAGTTGACCAGTTCGAGCGGGCGCCGGGTGCGGTGACCGGCGGCATCAAGGGCGCGGATGACCTCCAGCCCGCCCAGAACGCCGGCGATGCCGTCGAAACGCCCGCCATTCACCTGCGTGTCGAGATGGCTGCCCATCATGACGGGAGGCAGACTGTCGTCGAGCCCCGCCCGACGCGCGAAGATGTTGCCGATCGCGTCGATCCGCACGCCGAGCCCGGCCTCGCGGCACCAGCCGACGAAAACGTCGCGCATCTCCCTGTCGGCATCGCTCAGCGCAAGGCGGGAGAGGCCGCCCGGCCGGCCGGTGCCGATCCCGGCGGAGCGCTCGATCGTCGACCAGAAGCGTTCGATGTCGATTCGGGCGGAGGCGGGCAGGGGCATCGGGAACGATCCTCGGGTCGGCAGGCGGGGGATCCAAATCTGGCCGGCGAAAGTGCTTGCGGGCAAGGGCTGGCGGCGCATCGCGGCAGGTGCCGGCGGCATGGCC
>NZ_JBIWYK010000066.1:0-9994 GCF_044752385.1 Allobosea sp. CER48
TATTTTCGCGGGGCCCCGCGTGCCGTGGCGCGAGGCTGCCATGCTCAATGCGCGACCACCGCCGTCGCCTCGATCTCCAGCAGCGCCTCGGGCTCGACCAGCGCCGCGACGGCGACCACCGCCATCGCCGGGAAGTGCCGGCCGAAGACCTCGCGGTAGATCGGCCCCATTTCTTTGAGGCTGGAGCGGTAGGCCACGATGTCGGTGACATACCAGGTCAACCTCACGATATCCTCGACGCGCCCGCCGCCGGCCTCGACCACGGCCTTGATGTTGAGGAAGGTCTGGCGGAGCTGGCCGACGAAGCCCTGCGCGAAGATGCTTTCGGCGTTCCAGCCGACGAGCCCGCCCGTCACCAACACGCGGCCTTCCGCCACCATGCCGTTGGCATAGCCGCGCGGCTGCGGCCAGCCTTCGGGCAGGATGGCGCGGGAATTGGATGCGTTGGACATGATATCGCCCTGTCAGCGGCCGTTCGGCTCGTGGTTGGAAGGGATCAGGCTTCGCTCTGCGCCAACTGGCGGAGCGCGAAACGTTGCAGCTTGCCGGTTGCCGTCTTTGGCAAGGCGTCGACGAATTCGATGGCGCGCGGATATTTGTAGGGCGCGATACCGGCCTTGACGTGCTCCTGCAACGCCTTCACCAGCACGTCGTCGCCTTTGACGCCCTCGCGCAGCACGACGTAGGCCTTTACGATCTGCCCGCGATCGGGACAGGGCGCGCCGACCACGCCGCATTCCGCCACGGCCTCGTGCATCAGCAGGCAGGCTTCCACCTCCGGCCCGGCAATGTTGTAGCCGGCCGAGATGATCATGTCGTCCGAGCGGGCCTGGTACCAGAAATAGCCGTCTGCATCGCGCAGATAGGTGTCGCCGGTGATGTTCCAGCCATTCAGGATGTATTTGGCCTGCCGCGGATCGGCGAGATAGCGGCACCCGGTTGGTCCGCGCACGGCGAGCCTGCCGGCCGTCCCGTCCGCCACCTCGTCGCCGTTCTCGTCGACGATCTTCGCCTCGTAGCCCGGCACCGGCAGCCCGGTCGAACCCGGCCGGATCGCCTCGCGCGGTGCGCCGATGAAGATGTGCAGCATCTCGGTCGCGCCGATGCCGTCAAGCAGCGGCACGCCGGTTCGCGCCTGCCAGGCGTCGAAGGTCGCCTTCGGCAGGGCCTCGCCCGCCGAGACGCAGATCTTGAGCGAGGAGATGTCGCGTCCGTCGAGCTTGTCGAGGATGGCCCGGTAGGCCGTCGGAGCCGTGAAGACGACGCTGACCCTGTAGCGCTCGGTCGCGTCGATCAGATCGGCCGGGCCGGCCTTTTCGGGCAGGACCATAGCGGCGCCGATCCGCATCGGGAACAGCACGAGTCCACCGAGCCCGAAGGTGAAGGCCAGCGGGGGCGAGCCGGTGAAGCGGTCGTCGGGCGATGCCTTCAGCACGCGGGCGCCGTAGCAATCGCAGATCGCCAGCATGTCCTGGTGGAAATGCATCGTGCCTTTGGGCTCGCCGGTGGTGCCGGAGGTGAAGGCGATCAGGCAGACGTCGTCGCGGGCGGTGTCGCAGGCCTCGAAATGCTCATACCCAGCTTGCGCCATCAACATTTCGAGCTCGCTCGTCATGCTGCCGAACGGGACGATGCGGGCGAGCTCCGGCGCCTGTGCCCTGGCGCTTTCCAGCTCGGCGGTCAGGCGGTGGTCACAGAGCGCCAGTGCGATCCGTGCCTTGCGCAGCGGATAGGCGAGCTCGCCCGCCCGCAGCATCGGCATGGTCGCGACGGCGATGCCGCCGGCCTTGATGACGGCGAGATAGGCGGCGACCATCATCGGCGTATTGCCGGCGCGCAGCAGCACGCGGTTGCCGCTGACCATGCCCAGATCGCGGGTCAGCACGTTGGCGATGCGATTCACCTTGTCGGAGAGGTCGGCATAGCTCCAGTGCAGATCCGCCGCCACGACGGCGGTGCGCCCGCCGCGTCCCCCGGCGACGTGCCTGTCGAGCAGCTCGGCGACGCAGTTGAGCCGCTCGGGATAGGCCAGTCCTGCCTGTTCCAGCCTGAGATCGGGCCAGCTCTCGCGCGGCGGCAGGTTGTCCCGCGCGAAGCTGTCCTTATGCCCCGATCTCGCGAATCCGGTTGCTGTCATGTCGTTCCCCTGCCTTTTCGGCATGTGCTTTCAGCAGGTCGCGCGCGATCACGACCTTCTGGACCTCGCTGGCACCCTCGTAGATGCGCAGCGCCCTGATCTCCCTGTAGAGTTCCTCCACCTTGACGCCCTTGGTGACGCCTAGGCCGCCATGGATCTGGACGGCCCGATCGATCACCCGTTGGGCGTTCTCCGTCGCGACGAGCTTCGCCAGCGCGGCCTCGCGGGTCACGCGGGCGGCGCCGCGGTCCTTGGTCCAGGCGGCGCGGTAGACCAGGAGGGCGGCGGCATCGACCTCCGCCGCGCTCTCGGCGATCGCCGCCTGCGAGAGCTGGAGATCACCGAGCGTGCCGCCGAAGAGCTTGCGGCCATTGGCATGGGCGAGCGTCTCGTGCAGTGCGCGCCTCGCGAAGCCCAGCGCTGCGGCGCCGACGGTCGAGCGGAAGATGTCGAGCGTCGCCATCGCGACCTTGAAGCCGTCGCCCGGTCCGCCGATGCGGTTCTCGAGCGGCACGCGGCAGCCCTCGAAGCGCAAGGTCGCCAGCGGATGTGGCGCGATCACGTCAATGCGTTCGGCAATGGTCAGGCCGGGCGCATCGGCCTCGACCAGGAAGGCGGAAAGCCCCCGGGCGCCGGGCGCCTCGCCGGTGCGGGCGAAGACGACATAATGGTCGGCGATGCCGCCATTGGAGATCCAGCTCTTCTCGCCGTCGATACGCACATGCGAGGAGCCGTCCGGCGTAGCTGTCGTCGCCATGGCGGCGACGTCCGAGCCGGCTTCCTTTTCGGACAACGCGAAGGCGGCGATGCGCTTGCCGGCCGCGATATCCGGCAGGACGCGCTGCTTCATCGTCTCCGAGCCGGCGATGCTGATCGAACCGGTGCCGAGCCCTTGCATGGCGAAGGCGAAATCGGCCAGGCCGTCATGCGCGGCCAGGATTTCGCGTGCGAGGCAGAGCGTGCGCACGTCGAGCTTGTTGCTGAGGCCGCCATAGGCAGCCGGTACGGCCGCCTTCAGGAAACCCGCCGCGCCGAGCGCCGCGACGCGTGCCCGGCAGGCCTCGTCCACATCGTCATGCGGAAGGTCGGCGAGATAGGAATCCGCCCAGCCGGAAAGTTCGGCGGCGAAGGCGCGGTGGCGCTCCTCGAAAAACGGCCAGTCCAACGTGTCGCCGAGGATGTCGAGGCCGAGGTGAGGAGCGCTGCTCATGTCAGTTACCCTCGAAGACCGGCTTCTGCTTCGCGGCGAAGGCGTGGTAGGCGCGGGAAAAGTCCTCGGTCTGCATGCACAAGGCCTGCGCCACGGCCTCGGCCTCGATCGCGCTCTCGACCGACATCGCCCATTCCATCTCCAGCATGCGCTTGGTCATGGCATTGGCGAAGGTCGGTCCGTCAGCAAGCTCGGCGGCCAGTGCCTGCGCCTCGGAAAGCACCGCTTCCGGAGCGCAGATGCGGTTGAGGAAGCCCCAGCGCTCGGCTTCCTCGCCCCTGAGCACGCGGCCGGTATAGAGCAGTTCGGCGGCGCGCCCCTGGCCGATGATACGCGGCAGCATGGCGCAGGCGCCCATGTCGCAGCCGGCCAGCCCGACGCGGTTGAACAGGAAAGCGATCTTGCTTCCGGCGGTGCCGAGGCGCAGGTCGGATGCCATGGCGACGATCGCGCCGGCGCCGGCGCAGACGCCGTCTATGGCGGCGACGACCGGCTGCGGGCAGGCGCGCATCGCCTTGACCAGTTCGCCGGTCATCCGGGTGAACTTGAGTAGGTCCCTGGTCTCCATCGCCACCAGCGGCCCGATGATCTCGAAGACGTCGCCGCCCGAGGAAAAGTTGCCGCCGGCGCCGGTCACGACGATCGCCTTGACCGCTTCCTCCTTCTGCGCCGCCAGGAAGAAATCCGTGATTTCACGATAGCTTGCGAAGGTCAGCGGATTCTTTTTCTCGGGCCGGTTCAGCGTCACCGTCGCCACTTTGCCGGTAACCGCGAGGCTGAAGTGCTCGGGCTTGCAGTCGGCCAGCGGCAGGGTCGTGGCGTTGGCGAATGTCATCAGGCGTCTCCCTTCGCGGCCTCGTCGGCAGCATCCTTCGCCCGGCCGGCGATGGCGCGATGCAGCGAGGTCTTGGTCTCTCCGAGCAGCCGGAAGAGCTGCGCGATCTGCGGCTGGCTGAGGCCTGCGAACAGTTCCGCGATCCAGTCCTCATGGCGCTCGGCCATGGCGCGGAAGGCCTTGCGGCCCTGTGCGGTCAGGGTGAGGATCTGAACGCGCCTGTCCTGCGGCGCCGGGCGCTTGTCGACCAGGCCGTCCGTCACGAGACCCGCGACGACGGCGGTGACGTTGCCGTTCGACACCATCAGCCGCTGCGAGACTTCGCCGACCGTCATGCCGACCGCGGTCTTGTCGAGCTGCGCCATCAGGTCGAAGCGCGGCAGCGTCGTCTTGAACTCCTCACGCAGCCGGTTGCGGATCTCGGTCTCGATCAGGGTCGAGCACGTCAGCATCCGCAGCCAGAGCCGCAATTCGTCCTTGTGGTCGCCCGGGCGCTCGCTCGCCTTTGTTTCCCGGTCCAGCACCAGCGTGGAGGAGGGCGTTTCCATCTCAGAACTCCCCGCCATTGATCAGGAGCGACTGGCCGGTGACGGCGTCGCTGCCCGGGCCGCAGAGATAGAGCACGGCGGCGGCGACTTCTTCGGGGGCGATCAGCCGGCCTTGCGGATTGTCCTTGACCATTTCCGCGAGCGCCAGCTCGCGGCTCTTGCCAGTCTTGGCCGTGATAGCGTCAAGTCCGGAAGCCACCATGTCGGTATCGGCATAGCCCGGGCAGACGGCGTTGACGGTGACGCCCGAGCGCGCGGTCTCGAGCGCCAACGATTTCACCAGCCCGATCACGGCGTGCTTCGCCGCGGCGTAGGCGCTGACATAGGCATAGCCGCGGTGTCCGGCCGTGGAGGCGATGGCGATCAGCCGGCCGCGGCGTCGTTCCAGCATGCCGGGCAACACAGCGTGAAACGGATTGACCGTGCCGATGAGGTTTATCTCCAGCATCCGGCGGAAGCGCTCGGCGTCGCTGCGCATGAACGGCCCGGTCTCGACCGCGCCGGCATTGGCGACCGCGATGTCGAAGCCTTGCGCGCCGGCCAGGCGTCCGATGGCGACTGAGACCGAGCTCTCGTCGCGCACGTCGCAAGTCGCGAAATCCGCGGCCGCTCCTGCCGCCACGGCGGCCTGCAGGGCGGCTTCGTCGCGGCCAAGAACGGATACCTGCGCTCCGGCTCGCGTCAGTGCCGCGGCAATGGCCCGGCCAATACCCCGTCCGCCGCCGGTCACCAGTGCGCGCTGTCCCTGCAGAGTCATGGTCGCTCGGCCTCCTCCAATGAATATATTTTAAGTCTCAAGGAATTTGCAAGCCCTTGGGGATGCGCCCCTCCGGCGGTCGTGGGGTAAGCTCATTGCTTCAGTTGCTTACAGGCGCTCTGCCTTTGAGGGAGGTCCTTCGGCGTGGCGAGAAGCGAAGGAGCTTGAATTCGAAAACATTTCAGGCTTAAAATATTTTTCGAACTGGAACTGACTGGTCGCGGATGGAGGCGTCGATGCGCATCGCGGTTGTGGGCGGAGGGCCGGCGGGGCTCTATTTCGCGCTGCTGATGAAGCGGGACTGGCCGGAGATCACGGTCGACGTTTTCGAGCGCAATCAGGCGGACGATACGTTCGGCTTCGGCGTGGTCTTCTCGGACCAGACGCTCGACACGTTCAGGGCGGCCGACGCGAAGAGCTATGCCGCGATCCGCGACAACTTCGCCTATTGGGACGACATCGAAATCCACTTCAAGGGCGACAGCTACCGCGTCCCCGGAAACGGCTTCTGCGGCTGTTCCCGCCGTTCACTGCTGATGCTGGTGCAGGAGAGGGCGCGCGAGCTCGGCGTCAGCCTGCATTTCGGCAGCGAGATCGCCGATGTCGAGACGCTCCGGCGTGAATACGACTTGGTCGTCGCTGCCGACGGCGTCAACAGCCGCCTGCGCGAGAACTGGCGCGAGCGCTTCCAGCCGGAAACGGACCTGCGCCCCAATAAATTCGCCTGGATGGGCTCGACGCGCCCCTTCGATGCCTTCTCCTTTTTCTTCAAGGAGACGGAGCACGGGCTGTTCATCGCCCATTGCTATCAGTACGAGGCAGGTCGCTCGACCTGGGTGCTCGAGACCGACCCCGGGACCTTCGAGAGGGCGGGCCTGGGAGCGATGGATGAGGCGCAGTCGGCCGCGTTCCTCGAAGGCATCTTCGCCGAGGAGCTCGAGGGCCACAGCCTTATCACCAACCGTTCGCTCTGGCGCAATTTCCCGATGATCCGCTGCCGCAACTGGGTGGTGGAGAACGTCGTGCTGATCGGCGATGCCAAGGCGACGGCGCATTTCTCGATCGGCTCCGGCACCAAGCTCGCGATGGAAGACGCCATCGCGCTGCACAAGGCCATGGGGCAGGCGAAGCTCGATGTCGCGGCCGGCCTGAAGCTGTTCGAGACGCAGCGCCGCGAGGAGGTCGAGAAGACCCAGCACGCCGCGGACGTCTCGCTGGTCTGGTTCGAGGAACTGAAGCGCTTCTGGGATTTCGAGCCGCTGCGCTTCGCCTTCGGTCTGATGACCCGCTCCAAGGCTATCACCTACGACAACCTGGCCCTGCGCGCACCCGAGATGGTCTCGGCCATCGACAGGCTCGTCGCCGACGGGCTCGGTCCGCTGGCGCGCCGGCGCAAGGACGGCTCACCCGTGCCGCCGGCCTTCCAGCCCTTCAAGCTGCGCGAGATGCGGGTCGAGAACCGCATGACGCTCTCGCCGATGTGCCAGTATTCGGCACAGGACGGGCTGCCGACCGACTGGCACATGATGCACTATGGCTCTCGCGCCATCGGCGGACCGGGTCTAATCTTCACCGAGATGACCTGCGTCGCGCCCGATGCCAGGATCACCCCCGGCTGCACGGGGCTCTGGAACGATGAGCAGGAAGCCGCCTGGAAGCGCATCGTCGATTTCGTCCATGCCCATTCCGCGGCGAAGATCTGCCTCCAGCTCGGCCATGCCGGGCGCAAGGGCGCGACCAAGCTGATGTGGGAAGGCATGGACCGGCCGCTGCAAGAGGGTGCGTGGCCGATCGTCTCGGCCTCGCCCTTGCCCTACTACCCTGAGAGCCAGGTGCCGCGCGCGATGACCCGCGCCGACATGGACCGGGTGAAGGCGGAATTCGTCGCAGCGGCCGAGCGCGGCGAGCGCGCGGGCTTCGACATGCTGGAGCTGCATTGTGCCCATGGCTATCTGCTGGCGAGTTTCCTTTCGCCGCTGACCAATCGGCGCACCGACGAATACGGCGGCTCGGTCGAGAACCGCCTGCGGTTCCCGCTGGAGCTGTTCCGGGCACTGCGCGAGGCCTGGCCGCGCGAGAAGCCGATGTCGGTGCGCATCTCAGCCACCGATTGGGCCGAGGGCGGCCTCTCCGCGGCGGATTCCGTCGCGATCGCCGAAGCCTTCGCTTCCGAGGGGTGCGACCTCGTCGATGTCTCGACCGGCCAGACCGCCAGGGAATCGCGCCCTGTCTACGGCCGCATGTTCCAGACGCCGTTTTCCGACCGCATCCGCAACGAGGCCGAGGTCGCGACGATGTGTGTCGGCAACATCACCTCGGCCGATCAGGTCAACACGATCATCGCCGCCGGCCGTGCCGATCTCGTCGCTCTCGGGCGGCCTCATCTGGCCGATCCGTCCTTCGTGCTGCGCGCTGCGGCCTGGTACGGCGTCGATGTCGCCCAGCCGGTGCAGTACCAGCCGGGCAAGGACCAGCTGATGCGCAACACGCCGCGCGAGCGCGAGGAGTTGCAGGAGCTGAAGCTCAAGGCCAAGCCCAGCCGCCACGCACGCGCGGCCGAAGCCTAGCGAGCGGATGGCCTACTTACCGCCCTGCGAGCGGCCGGAAGGCGAGACGTCGGGGATGGTCGGCGCCGTTGCCGGGCGCTCGCCGAAGGGGCTGGCCGAAGGCGGGTTGCGCCTGAGGCGGAAGGCGAGATAGGCGCCCGCCGCGGCCGACAGCAGGCCGAGATAGGCGAGCAGGCCGTTCGGCCCGACCGCCTGCATGAATGCGGTCGAAACGAGAGGGCCGATCGCCGAGCCCGTCGCCCATAGGAACAGCAATTGCGCGGAAAGGCCGAGCGCACGCTCGCGCCCCAGCCGGAAATAGGCATGGGCTACGGCTACGGTATAGATCGGCATCGAGCCCGCGCCGATCAGCGCGAACAGGCCGAACAGCCAGAAGCGGGCATGGGGCAGGGCGAACCAGAGTACCGCGCCCAGCGCCAGCGAGCAGAGCACGACCGAGAGCGTGGCGGTCAGCATGATGATGCGGCTCTCGACACGGTCCGCCAGCAGGCCGAGCGGCCATTGCAGTACCAGGGCGCCGATCTGGATGCCGGCGGTCAGCAGGATCGCCCAGGCCTGGTCGAGGCCGATCAGGATGCCGTAGGCCGGTGCGACATTGGTCAGCGCACCGCCCATCAGGCCGACATAGAGGCAGCCGATGACCGAGGCCGGCGCATATTGCCAGATCGTGTTGAGCCGGACGGAGACGACCTCGCCGGACTCCGGCCCCTTCGCCTTGGTCATGCCCACCGGGATCAGCGCGATCGAGAAGGCGGCGCTGGCGAGCAGGAAGATGTCGTTGGACTGCAGCGAGACATAGCCCACGCCGATCTGAGAGCCGATCAGCGCGAGGCGGTTGAGGATCTGGTAGAAGCCGAAGATGCGGCCGCGCTGGCCGGCCTTGGCCTGGCCGCTGATCCAGCTCTCGATGCAGATGGCGTGGCCGGCTCCCGCGAAGCCCATGCCCAGCCGCGAGATTCCCCAGAGGTCCAGCGGTGTCGTCGAGAAGCTCAGCGTCAGCACCGCCTGCAGGGCGGCGAAGACGGCAAAGGCGCGGATATGGCCGACGCGGCGGATGAAGGCGGGTATCACGAAGCAGCCGGCGAGGAAGCCGACCGAGTAGGCCGAGCCGACGATGCCGATCAGCAGCGGCGCCTTCTGCTCCAGCGCCATCTTCAGCGGCACGGCCGTATTCACGATCGTAGCGGCGACCTGGAGGATCAGCGCACCGCTGACGATGGCTCCCAGGGCCGCGACGGAACTCGTCTTCGGCTCAGCCGCTGCTTCGCTCACGTCGGTTCCGCTCCCCTGCGCAGGCGCCATGAAGGCCTGAGATTGCTGCGGCGACAAGCCCTGCGTCTGCGATGCTTGCGACATATCCGATTCGAAGGCCGGTTTGGGAGGAACGGGCTGGCATGTCAGCCTTGCCCGAAAAGATGGGCCAATCGCGGCGGCCCGGAAAAAATCTTCGTTCTCCGTTCTTCCATCGGATGGCCTTGATCGTGCCGCCTTTGCATCGTCTTGCACGGCCCCGCCGGCCCGGCCTTCGATAGGGCAGCACCCGCAAAAATTATCGATGCGGTTCACCGGCGATTAACCAACACAGCGCCTTATCGAAGCAGAACGAAGTTTGAGTTCTCCTGGCATGTTCGGTCACAACGCGACGCGCATCGCGCCTCCCCCTGTCGGGGCGCGAACGGCGAAGCTGTGCCTGCCGCCGGGCGTGGCGTAAGCGTATCGAGAGTGCGGCGGATGACCTATGCGACCTATGTGCGGGAAGGCGGTGCACCCTATGTGCGCTCGCGTCGTCGCCGCAGGCCTGTCCTGAAAGGGTTCTTCCTCGCTGCAGCTCTCAGCTGCGGGGCGATGTCCGGCTTCTGGATGCTGGGGCAGACCCCGTCGGGGACCGACGTCGGCAACGTGCCTTCCGCCACGGCCCGCAAGGCCCATGCCGGGCGCGC
>NZ_JBIWYK010000067.1:0-9939 GCF_044752385.1 Allobosea sp. CER48
CGCCTGCCGGCGCGCTGGTTGCCGGCCTCGTGCTCTCGGCCGTTGCCCAGCCGGCCCTCGCCCAGGGACAGGTCACGGTCTACTGTTCGATCCTGGAGGAGCAGTGCCGCGAGGGCGCGGCGATGTTCGAGAAATCGACCGGCATCAAGGTCTCGATGGTCCGCAAGAGCACCGGAGAGGTCTATGCGCAGGTCAAGGCCGAGGCCAGCAATCCGCGCGGCGACGTCTGGTGGGGTGGGCCGGGCGAGCCGCATCTGCAGGCGGCGGACGAGGGTCTTCTCGACGAATACAAGTCTGCGAAGCTGCCGGAGCTGCATGACTGGGCGCAGCGCCACGCCGAGCAGTCGAAGTTCCGCACCAACGGAATCTACCTCGGCGCGCTCGGCGTCGGCTACAATACCGAGGTGCTGAAGAAGAAGGGCATCGCCGCCCCGAAATGCTGGGCGGACCTGCTCGATCCCAAGCTGCGCGACGAGGTTCAGATCGCCGATCCCAGCTCGTCCGGCACCGCCTATGTCTTCCTGGCGACGACGGTGCAGCGCCTCGGCGAGGAGAAGGGCTTCGACTTTCTCAAGAGCCTGCACAAGAACATCAGCCAGTACACCAAGTCCGGCATCGCGCCGGTGAAGGCCGCTGCGCTGGGCGAGACGGCGGTCGGTATCGCCTTCATCCACGACATGCTCACGCAGAAGCTGCAGGGCGCGCCGATCGAGACCGTCGCCCCCTGCGAGGGCACGGGCTACGAGACCGGCTCCGTCTCGATCATCAAGGGCGGCAAGAACCCCGAGGCCGCCCGCAAGTTCGTCGATTTCACGCTCTCGCCCGATGCGCAGAACATCAATGCGAAGCTGAAGATCAACTCGATCCCCTCCAACAGGAATTCGCTGCTCTCGCCGGACGCGCCGAAATTCGCGGAGATGAAGCTGATCGACTACGACACCCCGCGCTGGGGCTCCCCGGCTGAGCGCTCGCGCCTGCTCAAGAAGTTCGACGCCGAGGTCAAGGCGCTGCCGCGCTGAGACGCCACGATCCCGCGAGCTTGGTAGCGCAGACCCCGGTTTGTGCTACTAAGCTGCGATCCGGGCCGAGACGCGCATCGCGCCCGGCCTCAAGCCATGGGATCGCCGCTTATGCTTCGCGCCACTTCCGTCCTTCGCAAGGCCGCCGTCCGCGCCGACCGCGTCGTCGATACGTTGAGCCTCGGTCATCGCGACCGCGCCATTGACGGCGTGACCGTCACGGCCGAGGGCGGGCTCGAATTCGCGATCAGCCTCGACAAGCCGGCGGCCCTGAACCCCGGCGATGCGCTGAAGCTGGAGGACGGCCGCCTGGTGCAGGTCAAGGCTGCGCTGGAAAGCCTGCTCGAGGTTCGCGCCGAGAACCCGCTGCGTCTGGTGCGTCTGGCCTGGCATCTCGGCGGCCACCACGTCCCCACTGAAATGACCGCTGATGCACTGTACGTGCCCGGCCATCCTGCTCTGGCGGAGCTGGTGCGCGGGCAGGGCTGCTCGATGACTGAGGTCGAGCGCCCGTTCCAGCCGGAGCCCGAGGTGCATCACCACGCCCATGGCGACGATTGCGGCTGCGGGCACGACCATCACGACCACGGCCACGATCATCATCATGGGCATGACCATGGGCACGGCCACGCGCACCATGGCCATGATCATGCTCACAAGCACGAGCACCACGAGCATGCCCATGGCGAAGGCTGTGGCTGCGGCCATGATCACGATCATCACGGCCATGGCGAGCATGACCACGGTCATGGCCATGGTGCGGCACATGGCCACAAGGGCCACTCCCACGACCACTGAGTCGGCCGGTTCTCCGGAAACGAGGGCGGATAGCAGAAGGCGGGCCATGGGCCCGCCTGTTTCGTATCAGGCCGCGTAGCCCTTGACCTGCGCAAGCGCGGTCATCACGCCGCGCAATTCGGCGAGGCCGCGCAGGCGGCCGACCGCCGGGTAGCCCGGGAAGCTGCCCTTGCCGACGTCGTCGAGCAGTTCATGGCCGTGGTCGGGCCGCATCGGGATGCGCCAGTGCGGGTGGTTCGCGGCGCGCCGGCGCTGCTCCTCGGCCATCAGCACGTCGACCAGCGCGACCATGTCGGTGTCGCCGCCGAGATGCTCGGCTTCCATGAACGAACCGTCCGGGTCCTTCGCGACGTTGCGCAGATGCGCGAACCAGATCTTGTCGGAAAAGCGCCGGGCGATCTTCGGCACGTCGTTCTTAGGGTTGGCGCCGAGCGAGCCCGAGCACAGCGTCAATCCGTTCGCGGGGGAATCGACCGAGCCGAGGATGAAGGCGATGTCGTCCTCGGTCGAACAGATCCGCGGCAGGCCGAAGAGCGAGCGCGGCGGATCGTCCGGATGGATGCACATGCGGATGCCGACTTCCTCGGCCGTCGGGATGATCGCCTCCAGGAAGCGCTTGAGATTGGCGCGCAGCCTGTCATGCGTCATGCCGGCATAGCGCTCGAGGATGCGGGCGAGGCCGGGCAGGTCGTACCGGTCGAAGGCGCCGGGCAGCCCCGCCATGACGCTGGAAAGCAGGCGGTCGCGGTCGGCTTGCGTCGCATTGTCGAACCAGGCCTTGGCCTTGTCCATCACCTCGGCGGAATGGCCCTCCTCGGCGCCCTTGCGCTTGAGCATGAAGTGGTCGAGCGCGACATATTCGTGCAGGTTGAAGCGCAGTGCCGTGCCGCCGCCCGGCAGCTTGTGGGCGAGCTCGGTCCGGGTCCAGTCCAGCACCGGCATGAAGTTGTAGCAGATCACCTGCAGGCCGCAGGCCGCGAGGTTGCGCATCGACTGCCGGTAGTTCTCGAAGATCGGTTCGAGGTCGCCTTCGCCGATCTTGACGCTCTCATGGATCGGCAGGCTCTCGACCACCCGCCATTCCAGGCCGAAGCTCCTGTCGGCCCGGATGATAGCCTGGCGCTTCTCGATCTCCTCGACGCTCCAGACCACGCCATAGGGGATCTGGTGCAGCGAGTTGACGATGCCGGTGGCACCGGCCTGCTTGGCCTGGGCCAGAGTCACGACGTCGTCCGGCCCGAACCAGCGCCAGCATTGTTCCATCTTCGCGTTCCTTCGCGGTATTGTTCTGGGGTGATGGTCCGGCGCGTCAGTCGAGCCGGATGGGTGGAGCCGAGCCGACAAAGGCGTCGACATGGCTGCGTGCGATATTCTCGATCGCGGCGAAAACGGTGCGCAGATGGGCGCGCATCGCCTTTTCGGCCTGCGCCTCGTCGCCCTTGCTGATGTTCTCGGCGATGACGCGATGCTCGCGCATGATCATGTCCGGCCAGGTCGCGCTTTCGAGCGAGAGGCAACGGACGCGGTCGAGCTGCGCCTTGACGCTTTCGATCAGGCTCCAGACGGCGGGATGGCCGGCAAGGCGCGAAATCTCGGCATGGAACGCATCGTCATAGCGGAAGAACGCCGCCTGATCGCCGGTCGCGAGCGCGCGCTCCTGCTGGCGGACATGCCGTTCCAACGCGGCCTTGCCGG
Organism: Allobosea sp. CER48; assembly: GCF_044752385.1. Lineage (NCBI taxonomy): Bacteria > Pseudomonadati > Pseudomonadota > Alphaproteobacteria > Hyphomicrobiales > Alloboseaceae > Allobosea > Allobosea sp. CER48. The sequence continues at coordinate 3,513 of NZ_JBIWYK010000067.1, forward strand.
AATCGTCGATATGGCGTGCCGCGAGCACGACCGTGCGGCACTCCAGCGTCTCGCGAACGAACTGGCTGTCATGGACGGCGGCGATGTCGATCGGCGCGACGAAGGTGCCGACCTGCGGCACGACGGACAGGAACCCGTCCTCGACCAGCCGCTTGAAGGCCTCGCGCACCGGCGTGCGGCTGACGCCGAAACGCAGCGCCATCCGCGCCTCCGACATAGCTTCGCCGGGGCGCAGCCCGGCGCTCACGATCTCTCCCCGCAGGGCGCGGTAGATCTGGTCTGTGCTCTGTCTTGTCGCGGGGGTGCCCATTGCCAAGCTCTGGTGGACTAGTATACTAGGATACCGACTAATCCGGTCCTGCGTCAACGGCATTGCAGGGGTGGATTGAGGAGCCCGTCCCGGAAGGCGGCGGCCCGGGGCAAGATCAAGAACCACGCGAAAACGCGTCTGGAGGAACAACCATGGGTCAGGACAGCATCAACCGGCGTCATTTCATTGGCGGCGTCGCCGGCCTTGGGGTCGCAGCGCATGCGCCGGGCGTCTTTGCGCAGCAGTTAAAGCTGCCGGCGTCGCCGCTCACGATCAGCATCATCGATGTCGGCGGCGCGCTCGCGCTGGTGCAGACGCCGCTCGAGAACTATGCCAAGGCCAATCCGAAGGCCGTCTCGCGCATGGTCTTCACCAAGGCGCCGGCGCCCGAATTGCCGGCCAAGCTGAAGGCCCAGCAGAACGCCGGCCGCTCCGATATCGACTTCGTCATCGGCGGCCTCGACGTGCTCTCGGCCGGCATCGACCAGAAGCTCTGGATCGAGCTGTTCCCGCGCTTCGCCGCCGAGCTGCCGAAGCCCGATGATATTCTCCTCAAGCCTGCGCTGGCCATGCACAACCTCGGCCAGGGCCAGGCCATGGCGATGGTCTACTACCCGTCCGGACCGCTGCTCGAATACATGCCGGACAAGGTCAAGAACGTGCCGACCACGGCCGAGGAGCTTCTGGCCTGGACGAAGCAGAACAAGAACCGCTTCCTCTATGCCCGCCCGGCCAATTCCGGCCCCGGCCGCACCTGGATCATGGGCCTGCCCTACATCCTCGGCGACAAGGACCCGAAGGATCCCGAGAAGGGCTGGGACAAGACCTGGGCCTATCTCAAGGAGCTCGGCGAGAACATCGAGTACTATCCCGGCGGCACGGGCGCGACCATGAAGGAGCTCGGCGACGGCACGCGCGACATCATCGTCTCGACCACGGGCTGGGACATCAACCCGCGCGTCCTCGGCATCGTGCCGAAGGAGGCCAAGATCCAGGCGCTGAAGGGCTTCCACTGGGTCACCGACGCCCAGTACATGATGATCCCGAAGGGCGTCTCGGATGAGAAGCTCGCCGTGCTGCTCGATCTGGTCCGCCACATGCTGACGCCCGCGCAGCAGGCCTTCACCTATGACGAGGGCTACTTCTACCCGGGCCCGGCGGTGAAGGACGTGCCGCTCTCGATGGCGCCGGCCTCCAGCCAGAAGGCCATCGCCGAGTTCGGCCGGCCGGAATACGAGAAGCTGATCGCCGACAACCCGATGGAAACGCCGCTCGACCCCGACAAGATGGTCGTCGCGTTCCGCATCTGGGACGAGCAGGTCGGCGGCGCCAAGAAGAAGTAAGACTGCTACGGCGGCGGGCTTTGGCAGCAGTCCGAAGCCCGCCGCCGGCCAATCCGACCCCGCTCTCAGATTCTCCGGAAGCCATGACCATCAACGCAGCCTCGTTCCGCGAGCTCAAGCTCGATCGTCTGAGCCGTGACTTCGGCACCCATAACGCGCTCAAGGACGTCTCCCTGACGATCGGCAAGGGCGAATTCATCGCCTTGCTCGGGCCGTCCGGCTGCGGCAAGTCGACAACGCTGAACCTGATCGCCGGGCTGCTGCCCGCGACCGGCGGCGGCATCTGGCTCGACGACAAGCGCATCGACCCGTTGCGGCCGGAAGAGCGCGGTTTCGGCATGGTCTTCCAGAACTACGCCTTGTTCCCGCACATGAGCGTGAACAAGAACATCGGCTTCGGTCTCAAGATGCGCGGCGTGCCCAAGGCCGAGATCGACAAGCGCGTCGCCGAGGCCGCGGCACTCGTGCGCCTGCAGGGGCAGACCGAGAAACTGCCCGGCCAGCTCTCCGGCGGCCAGCAGCAGCGTGTCGCCATCGCGCGCGCCATCGTCGTCGAGCCGCCGCTCGTGCTGATGGACGAGCCGCTCTCCAACCTCGACGCCAAGCTGCGCCTCGAGATGCGCGCCGAGATCCGCCGCATCCACAACACGCTCGGCGCCACCACGATCTACGTCACTCACGACCAGGAGGAGGCGCTCTCGCTCGCGGATCGCATCGTCGTGCTGCGGGACGGGCAGGTGCGCCAGGTCGGCACGCCGGAGGATCTCTTCCTGCGGCCTGACCATCTCGACGTCGCCGAGTTCATGGGCTTCCGCAACAAGGTGAAGGGCAAGGTCGTCTCGGCAGGCGAGGGCAGGGCGACCGTCGCCGTCGGCGATGCGCAGCTCTCGGGCCGCGCACGCGAGGCGGTCTCGGCCGGCGCCGACGGCTATCTCGCGATCCGCCCGGAGGATCTGCATCCCGTCTCTGCCGGCCAGCCCGGCTTCAAGGCCCAGGTCGTCTCGACCGAGTTCCGCGGACGAGAGTTCGTCGGCTTCGCCCGCATGGCGGATGGCACGGACCTGTCCTTCCTCGCTCATGACAAGCTGTCGCCGGGCGAGGCGGTCACGCTCGCCGCAGATCCCGACCGCGTCCTCGTCTATGGGGTGCTTGCGTGAGCACCGACCTCGCCTCCATTCCGCTGAAGCAGAGACTGGCCGCGCGCGGCTTCGACGGGCTGACGCTGCTCGTCGTCCCGGCGATCCTGTTCCTGCTGGCGCTTTTCATCTACCCGTTTCTCTACGGGCTCGTCCTGTCCTTCGAGCCGAAGCAGGGCGGCATGTTCGCCAACTACCAGCGCTTCTTCTCGGACCGCTTCCTCTATGGAACGATCGCGACGACGCTCTGGCTTGCGCTGCCCGTCACGGTCGCGACGCTGCTGCTTGCGATCCCGATCGCCTTCCGCGTCCGCCTGATGCAGAACCAGCGCCTGCTGACCACCATCCTGGTGATCCCGATCACGCTCGGCACGGTGCTCGTCGCACAGGGCCTGCTGAACTATCTGGGGCCGCAGGGCTGGTTCAACCGCACGCTGATGACGCTCGGCATCATCTCGACGCCGGTGAAGCTGCTGCACAACTACTGGGGCGTGATGCTCTCGCTGGTCATCACCGGCTTCCCCTTCACCTTCCTGCTGACGCTGTCCTATCTCTCCGGCATCGACCCGGCGCTGGAGCAGGCGGGCGCGACGCTCGGCGCCGGCCCCTGGGAGCGCTTCAAGCATATCCTGCTGCCACTGCTGCTGCCCGGCCTCGCCATTACCTTCTGCCTGAGCTTCGTGCAGGCCTTCTCGGTCTTCCCCTCCGCGGTGCTGCTCGGCGCGCCATCGGGGCCGACGCGCGTGATATCGATCGCGGCCTATCAGGCGGCCTTCGAGGAATACGACTACTCAATGGCTTCGGCCGTCGCGATGATCATGGGCATGGTTCAGCTTGCCATCGTCGTCGTGGTGCTCGCGGCCCGCGGCCTGCTCTATCGCGGCCCTGCCGGCGGCGGAAAGGGCTGAGCCGATGGTCAAGGATACCCGTCTCTCGACGAAGCTCTGGGCGGCCGCGAACTGGACGCTGATCGGCTTCTTCATCCTGAACCTCTTCGCGATGATCGCGACGGTGGTGACCTCGTCCTTCTCGACGCGCTGGCTCGGCACCTGGCTGCCGGCCGGCTGGACGACACGCTGGTACTCGGCCGCCTGGTCGGAGTTCCAGCTCCACGACGTGCTGCTCGTCACCTTCCAGATCGTCTTCCTGGTGGTGGCGCTGTCCGGCCTGATCGGCGTTCCCGCCGCCTATGCGCTGGCGCGGCGCGATTTCCCGGGCAAGAAGCTCGTGATGCTGCTCTTCCTGCTGCCGCTGCTGGTGCCGCCGATCACCTTCGGCATCCCGCTGGCGACGGTGCTGTACCAGACCGGTTTCGCGGGCTCGATGTCGGGCGTGGTTCTGGCGAATCTGGTGCCGACCGTGCCCTTCGTGATCCTGGTGATGATCCCGTTCATCGAGCAGATCGACACCAAGATCGAATCGGCGGCGCGCGTCTTCGGCGCCAACACCTTCAAACTCTTCGTGCATGTGCTGCTGCCGCTGCTGATGCCCGGCATCCTGGCTGCGCTGCTGCTGGTGCTGGTGCGGACGCTCGCCATGTTCGAGCTGACCTTCCTGACGGCAGGCCCCACCAGCCAGACGCTTGTCGTCGCGCTCTACTACGCGGTCTTCGCCGCCGGCGTGCGCGCCGTCCAGTCGATCGACGCCATGGCGGTGATCTACATGGTCACGACGCTGATCTGGCTGATCATCGCGCTGCGCTTCGTCAACCCGACGCAGATCGTCGCCCGGGCCAAGAAATGACATCGACCGACGGCGCTCCTCGCGAGCGCCGTCGGACCGAAGCGGCTGGGCTATTCCCCATCCTGCCGATTGTCCTCGTTCGCCGCGCTACGGCTCCTGAACAGCCGCCAGAGCGATTTGCGCAGGCGCCGCGAGGTGACATGGGCACCGGCCGGGCGGCGCTCCAGCGTGACCTTCTGATCGTGATAATCCTCGAGGCCCGGCCGATGGCCGACGCTGATCAGCGTCGCCTCGGCCAGCTCGTCATCGAACAGGGCCAGCAGCGAGGACTGGCTCTCCTCGTCGAGCGCCGATGTCGCCTCGTCCATGACGATGATGTCGGGCCGCTGGATCAGGAGGCGGGCAAAGGCGATGCGCTGGCGCTCGCCGCCCGACAGGACACGGTCCCAGTCTTCCTCCTCCTCGTCGAGACGTCGTGCGAGATAGCCGAGGCCGCAGCGCTGCAACGCGTCGGCGATGGCCTCGTCCGCGACGGGGCGGTCGGAGTCGGGATAGAGCAGGATCGAGCGAAGGGTGCCGCGCGGCAGATAAGGCTTCTGCGGGACGAAGGCGATCGACTGACCGGCCGGCACGCTGATCGAGCCCGAGCCCCAGGGCCAGATCCCGGCAAGCGCGCGGATCAGCGTGCTCTTCCCCGACCCGCTCTCTCCCGCGATCAGGACCTTCGCGCCCTTCTCGATGGTGACGGTGGCATCGGCCACGACGATGCGGCCATTGCTGTGGGCGATCGACAGATTGTTGAGATGGATCGCGCCGTCGTCGCTCTCGCCCAGCCCGATCTGGGTCTCCTTCTCCATGATCGTACCGACATCGAGCGCCTGCAGCTCCTCCACCAGTTCGTCGACACGCGTGACGGAGGCGAACCATTCGGCGAGCCTGACGAAATTGTCGACGAACCAGATCAGCGCCGCCTGCACGGCGCTGAATGCGGCGACGACCTGCACGACCGCGCCGAGCGAGACGTTTCCGGCAAGAAACTTCGGGGCGATCAGCAGCAGCGGCACGATCGGAAACAGCGCGCCGTTCGTGTTGAGCACCAGCGCGATGATGCCCTGCTGGCGGACGATCTTCAGCCACGCCGCGACGACGCGCCCGTAGCTCTCGCCGGCGGAGTTGCGCTCGTCGGCATCGCCCCTGATCAGCGCGATGCTCTCGGCATTCTCGCGCAGCCGGGTCATCTCGGCCCGGAACTGCGCTTCCGTCTCGTTCTTGCGGGAGACGAGGCCGACCAGCGGGCGCCCGGTCAGATATGCCGCCAGCGAGGCGAGGGCGGCGTACAGCACGGCGGCGAGCGCCATATAGCTCGGGATCACGATGGTGGTCGCGCCCAGCGTCACTTCGGCAGAGCCGGCCACTTGCCAGAGGATCGCCGCGAAGGTCGCGGCGGTGACGAAGGCGCTGATCAGCCCGATGGCGAGTTCGACCAGAGGCTCCACGGCGAGGCGGACATCCTCCGCGATCCGGTATTCGGGCGCGGCCTGCTTCTTGGTCAGGAAGCCGAGCCTGTAGTAGCGCTGGTCGGCGATCCACCAGCCCGCCAGGCGGCGCGTCAGGTTCTCGCGCCACCGCGTCTGCAGCAGCATGCGGCTGACGACCAGGCCGGAGACCGATAGGGCGGAAGCCACGACAAGGAGCGGTAGCCAGGCGGTCGTCGTCCAGACGGCGGCGACGTCGCGTTTCTCGAGGGCGTCGAAGAACACCCGGTTCCAGCGGTTGATGCCGACGGCCGTCGCAGTCTGGGCCGCGACGAAGAGCAGGACTGCGGCGGTCAGGGCCCACGCGCGCCAGCGGGTCTCGCCGCGCCAGTAGCGCAGGGCGATGCGGAAGAACTGCCGCATGCGGGACCGCCGCGAGGCAGGCGAAGTCTCGGCCATGTCCTACCCCGCTACGGTTTC
>NZ_JBIWYK010000068.1:0-9935 GCF_044752385.1 Allobosea sp. CER48
ACGCAGCCAGCCCGTGCCGGCTGCGCCGATGATCGGAAGCAGGTTGATGATCCCGGCCAGTGCGAGGCCGCCAGCGACCAGCCTTGCCGGGATCCTCATGAGCCTGGCCTCAGAGATCGAGCACGAGACGCGCCGGATCCTCCAGGCCTTCCTTGACGCGGACGAGGAAGGTCACGGCCTCCTTGCCGTCGATGATGCGGTGGTCGTAGCTGACCGCGAGATACATCATCGGGCGGATCTCGATCTTGCCGGCGACCACGACCGGGCGCTCCTGGATCTTGTGCATGCCCAGGATCGCCGACTGCGGCGCGTTGAGGATCGGGGTCGACATCAGCGAGCCGTAGACACCGCCGTTGGAGATCGTGAAGGTGCCGCCCTGCATCTCCTCGATGGAGAGCTTTCCGTCACGCGCCTTGCGGCCGAACTCGCCGATCTTCTTCTCGACGCCGGCGATCGACAGATCGTCCGCATCGCGCACCACCGGAACCACCAGGCCCTTGTCCGTGCCGACGGCGACGCCGATGTGATAGTAGTTCTTGTAGACGATGTCGGTGCCGTCGATCTCGGCGTTCACGGCCGGGATCTCCTTGAGCGCCTGCACGCAGGCCTTCACGAAGAAGCCCATGAAGCCGAGCTTCACGCCGTGCTTCTTCTCGAACGCGTCCTTGTACTGGTTGCGCAGCGCCATGACGTTGGTCATGTCGACCTCGTTGAAGGTCGTCAGCATCGCGGCGTTGGACTGGGCCTCCTTGAGGCGGCGCGCGATGGTCTGGCGCAGCTTCGTCATCTTGACGCGCTCTTCGCGCGAGGCATCGTCCGGCGCCGACGGCGCACGGACCTGCACGGGCGCGGGAGCCGCCGCAGGGGCGGCAGCGCCACCGGTCGCGATCGCGGCCAGCATGTCGCCCTTGGTCACGCGGCCATCCTTGCCCGAAGCCGGGACGGACGAGGCGTCGATGCCGCTCTCGGCGGCCAGGCGCGACACGGCCGGGCCGGAATCGGCAGCCTTGGTCGCGGCAGCCTTCGGAGCCTCGGCGGCAGGAGCCGGAGCAGCCGCGGGCTTGGCCTCCGCCTTCGGCGCAGGCGCCGCAGCGGCTGCACCGCCTTCGGCGATCGTGCCGAGCAGCGCGCTGACGCCGACCGTGTCGCCTTCCTTGGCGACGATCTCGCCGAGCACGCCGGCGGCCGGAGCGTTGACCTCGAGCGTCACCTTGTCGGTTTCCAGCTCGACGAGGGGCTCGTCGGCCTTCACGGCCTCGCCCGGCTTCTTGAACCACTTGCCGATCGTGGCCTCGGAAACGGATTCGCCGAGGGTGGGTACGCGGATTTCGGTCGCCATGTCAGGCCTCTGTCTTGTCGTTCTCTGGCGGTCGGTTCGACATCGGCACGAGGATCGCGACGAGATCGCCGGAAACGCCGATGCGGGACGGAAACCCGGCAGCACCGAAGCGGCGCCGCCGGGGAGTTGATCAGGCTGCGAAGATCTCTTCGACGAAGGCGTTGAGTTGCGCCATGTGCTTCGACATCAGGCCGGTCGCGGTCGCGGCCGAGGCCGGGCGCCCGACATAGCGCGGGCGCTTCGATTTCGAGCCGGCATGGCCCAGCACCCACTCGAGATAGGGCTCGACGAAGGTCCAGGAGCCCATGTTCTTCGGCTCCTCCTGGCACCACACCACATCCGCGCCCTTGAAACGCGACAGCTCCTGCGCCAGCGTCTTCAGCGGGAACGGATAGAGCTGCTCGACGCGCATCAGGTAGACGTCGTCGACGCCGCGCTTCTCGCGCTCTTCCAGCAGGTCGTAATAGACCTTGCCCGAGCAGAGCACGACGCGGCGGATCTTCGCGTCCTTGACCAGCTTGGTGGTCGACTTGCCGCGCTCGGCATCATCATGCAGCACGCGGTGGAAGGTCGAGCCCTCGGCCAGCTCGCCGAGATCGGAGACGGCGCGCTTGTGGCGCAGCAGCGACTTCGGCGTCATCAGGATCAGCGGCTTGCGGAAATCCCGCTTCAGCTGACGGCGCAGGATGTGGAAGTAGCTCGCAGGCGTCGAGCAGTTCGCCACCTGCATGTTGTCCTCGGCGCACATCTGCAGGAAGCGCTCGAGGCGGGCGGAGGAGTGCTCCGGACCCTGGCCCTCATAGCCATGCGGCAGCAGGCAGACGAGGCCGGACATGCGCAGCCACTTGCGCTCGCCGGAGGAGATGAACTGGTCGAACACGACCTGCGCGCCGTTGGCGAAGTCGCCGAACTGGGCTTCCCACATCGTCAGCGCGTTCGGCTCCGACAGCGAGTAGCCGTACTCGAAGCCGAGCACCGCCTCTTCCGAGAGCATCGAGTTGATGACCTCGTAGCGCGCCTGGCCGTCGCGGATGTTGTTCAGCGAGGTGTGGCGCGCCTCCGTCTCCTGGTCGATCAGCACCGAATGGCGCTGCGAGAAGGTGCCGCGCTCGCAGTCCTGCCCGGAGAGGCGGACCGGGTTGCCGTCGAGCAGCAGCGAGCCGAAAGCCAGCGCCTCGGCGGTCGCCCAGTCGATGCCCTCGCCGCTCTCGACCGCCTTCTTGCGGTTGTCGAGGAAGCGCTGGATCGTGCGGTGCACGTTGAAGCCGGCGGGAACCGAGGTGATCTTGTCGGTGATCTCCTTCAGCACCGCCTCCGGCACGCCGGTGGCGCCGCGGCGCGGATCGTCCTCGTCGGCGCGGATCGCCTTCATGCCCGCCCAGCGGCCGTCGAGCCAGTCGGCCTTGTTCGGCTTGAAGGTCTGGCCGGCGTCGAACTCGATCTCGAGCTTCGCCTTCCAGGCCGCGCGCATCTCGTCGATCTCGCCGGCGTTGAGAACGCCCTCGGCCTCGAGCTTGGCGGCGTAGAGCTCCAGCGTCGTCTTGTGGCCGCGGATCTTGCGGTACATCAGCGGCTGGGTGAAGCCCGGCTCGTCGCCTTCGTTATGGCCGAAGCGGCGATAGCAGAACATGTCGATCACGACAGGCTTGTGGAACTTCTGCCGGAACTCGATCGCGATCTTGGCGGCGAAGACCACCGCCTCCGGGTCGTCGCCGTTCACATGGAACACCGGCGCCTCGACCATCTTCGCCACGTCGGACGGATAGGGCGAGGAGCGCGAATAGCGCGGATAGGTGGTGAAGCCGATCTGGTTGTTGATGATGAAGTGCAGCGAGCCGCCGGTGCGGTGGCCCTTCAGCCCGGAGAGGCCGAGGCACTCCGCCACGACGCCCTGGCCGGCGAAGGCGGCATCGCCATGGATCAGCAGGGGCAGCACCTTCGAGCGCTCGACGATGTCGCCGAACTGGTCCTGCTTGGCGCGGACCTTGCCGAGCACCACGGGATCGACGATCTCGAGATGCGACGGGTTGGCGGTCAGCGAGATATGGACGTTGTTGCCGTCGAACTCGCGATCGCTGGACGCACCGAGATGGTACTTCACGTCGCCCGAACCCTCGACGTCATCAGGCGCGAAGGAACCGCCCTTGAACTCGTGGAAGAGCGCGCGGTGCGGCTTGCCGAGCACCTGGGTCAGCACGTTGAGGCGGCCGCGATGAGCCATGCCGAAGACGATGTCGCGGACGCCGAGCGCGCCGCCACGCTTGATGATCTGCTCCAGCGCCGGAACCAGTGCCTCGCCGCCGTCGAGGCCGAAGCGCTTGGTGCCCGTGTATTTCAGGTCGAGGAACTTCTCGAAGCCCTCGGTCTCGATCAGCTTGTTCAGGATCGCGCGCTTGCCCTCGCGGGTGAAGGCGATTTCCTTGTCCGGCCCCTCGATGCGCTCCTGCAACCAGGCCTTCTGCTCGGGGTCGGAGATGTGCATGAATTCGATGCCGACCGTGCCGCAATAGGTCCGCTGCAGCACCGCGACCATCTCGCGGACGGTGGCGAACTCCATGCCGAGCACGTTGTCGATGAAGATCTTGCGGTCGAGATCGGCGTCGGTGAAGCCGAAGGCGGCCGGCGACAGCTCCTCGGGGTCGTTGCGGCTCTCGATGCCGAGCGGGTCGAGCTTGGCGTGGAGATGGCCACGCATGCGGTAGGCGCGGATCAGCATGATCGCACGCACCGAGTCGCGCGTCGCCTGCTGCACGTCGGCGGCGGAGAGCGCGGTGCCGGCGGCCTTGGCCTTGGCGCCGAGCTTGTCCGAAACCGCCTTCTCGACCTGGGCCCAGTTGCCGTCGAGCGCCGAGACGAGCTCGCCACTGGCCGCGATAGGCCAGTTCGGCTTCTTCCAGGAGGCACCCTTGGCATTCTGCAGGACGGCTTCCTTGTCGTCCTTCAACGCTCCGAAGAAGCTCTGCCACTGCTCGTCGACCGACTTCGGGTCGGCTTCGTAGCGGGCGTAGAGGTCCTCGATATAGGCCGCGTTGCCGCCATAGAGGAACCCGGTCTGCGCGAGAGCCTCGTTGATGTCCTGGCGAGCCATGATGCTCCTGCCTTCCTTCGCCGCTTGCGATAGGCCCGGACCCCTGTCCGGACCTCCTGCTTGTTCGTCATGCCCGGAGCCTATCTCCGGGCATCGTCGTCATGGTCGTCATGCCCGGCTTCGCGCCGGGCCGCGACCGCTCCGCTGTCGCACCCGAGGGTGGATCAGCCCTTGAGCACCTCGACCAAGGTCTTTCCAAGGCGAGCCGGCGACGGCGAAACCCGGATGCCGGCCGCTTCCATCGCCGCGATCTTGTCCTCGGCGCCGCCCTTGCCGCCCGAGATGATCGCGCCGGCATGGCCCATGCGGCGGCCCGGAGGCGCCGTGCGGCCGGCAATGAAGCCGACCATCGGCTTCTTGCGGCCGCGCTTGGCCTCGTCCTTGATGAACTGCGCCGCGTCCTCTTCGGCCGAGCCGCCGATCTCGCCGATCATGACGATCGACTCGGTCTTGTCGTCGGCCAGGAACATCTCGAGCATGTCGATGAACTCGGTGCCCTTGACCGGGTCGCCGCCGATGCCGACGGCCGTGGTCTGGCCCAGGCCCTCGTTCGTGGTCTGGAACACCGCCTCATAGGTCAGCGTGCCCGAGCGCGAGACGATGCCGACATTGCCCGGCTTGAAGATGTTCGCCGGCATGATGCCGATCTTCGACTGACCGGCGGTGACGACGCCGGGGCAGTTCGGACCGATCAGGCGGGTCTTGGAGCCGACCAGCGAACGCTTGACGCGGACCATGTCGAGCACCGGGATGCCTTCCGTGATGCAGATGACGAGGGGAATCTCGGCATCGATCGCCTCGCAGATGGCATCGGCCGCGCCCGGGGGCGGCACGTAGACGACGGACGCCGTGGCACCGGTCTTGGCCTTGGCCTCGTGCACGCTGTCGAAGACGGGCAGGCCGAGATGGAGCGAACCGCCCTTCCCCGGCGAGGTGCCGCCGACCATCTGCGTGCCATAGGCGATCGCCTGCTCGGAGTGGAAGGTGCCGTTCTTGCCGGTGAAGCCCTGGCAGATGACCTTGGTGTTCTTGTCGATCAGGATGGACATGTCTGCTCCTCAGGCCTTCTTGATCGCGGCGACGATCTTCTGCGCGGCGTCGTCGAGGTCGTCGGCGGGGATGACGTTCAGGCCGGACTCGCGGATGATCTGCTTGCCTTCCTCGACATTCGTGCCTTCGAGGCGCACGACCAGCGGGACCTGGAGGCCGACGGCCTTCACCGCGGCGATGACGCCGCGCGCGATGACGTCGCACTTCATGATGCCGCCGAAGATGTTGACGAGGATGCCCTTCACCTTCGGGTCGGCGGTGATGATCTTGAACGCCGCCGTCACCTTCTCTTCGGAAGCGCCGCCGCCGACGTCGAGGAAGTTGGCCGGGCTTTCACCGTAGAGCTGGATGATGTCGAGCGTCGCCATGGCGAGGCCGGCGCCGTTGACCATGCAGCCGATCGTGCCGTCGAGCGCGATATAGGCGAGGTCGTACTTGGACGCCTCGATCTCCTTCTCGTCCTCTTCCGTGGTGTCGCGCAGGGCGACGACTTCCGGGTGACGGTAGAGAGCGTTGGAATCGAACGAGATCTTGGCGTCCAGGCACTTGAGCTGGCCCTGGGTGGTCACGATCAGCGGGTTGATCTCCAGCATGTCCATGTCCTTGGCCACGAACGCGTTGTAGATCTGGCCGAGCACGGTGCCGGCCTGCTTGGCGAGGTCGCCCTGCAATCCGAGGATGCGCGCCATGGCGCGGCCGTGATGCGGCATGATGCCGGTGGCCGGGTCGACCGAGAAGGTCTCGATCTTCTCGGGCGTGTCATGGGCGACGGCCTCGATGTCCATGCCGCCCTCGGTCGAGACGACGAAGGCGATGCGCGAGGTCTCGCGGTCGACCAGAGCCGAGAGGTAGAACTCCTTCTCGATGTCCGAGCCGTCCTCGATGTAGAGGCGGTTGACCTGCTTGCCGGTCTCGCCGGTCTGGATCGTCACCAGCGTGTTGCCGAGCATTTCCTTGGCGTGGGCCTCGACCTCGGCGACCGACTTGGCGAGGCGAACGCCGCCCTTCGCATCAGGGCCGAGTTCCTTGAACTTGCCCTTGCCGCGGCCGCCCGCATGGATCTGCGACTTCACGACATAGAGCGGACCCGGCAGCTTCTTGGCGGCCTCGACCGCCTCCGCCACCGTCAGTGCCGGGAAACCGGCCGAAACGGGCGCGCCGAATTCCTTGAGGATGGCTTTGCCCTGATATTCGTGGATGTTCATGTGCTCGGTTTCCCTGACAGCGACCGAAAATTGACGAAAGGGCGGCGGCGCGAAACCGCGCCACCGCCCTTACTTAAACTCACGCGAGCGACGGATCGACGGTCTTGCAGGCGTCGATCAGGCCCTGGACCGAAGCCACCGACTTCGCCAGCATCTCCTTCTCGGCGCCATTGAGGCGGATCTTGACGACGCGCTCGACACCCTTGGCGCCGATCACGACCGGCACGCCGACGAACATGTCCTTGACGCCGTACTGGCCCTTGAGCGCGGCGGCCGCCGGCAGCACGCGCTTCTGGTCCTTGAGGTAGCTCTCGGCCATCGCGATCGCGGAGGCGGCAGGCGCATAGAAGGCCGAGCCGGTCTTGAGCAGGTTGACGATCTCGCCGCCGCCCTTGCGGGTGCGCTCGACGATCGCGTCCAGCTTCTCCTGGGTGGTCCACTTCATCTTGACGAGGTCCGGCAGCGGGATGCCGGCGACGCCGGAATAGCGGACCAGCGGCACCATGTCGTCGCCATGGCCGCCGAGCACGAAGGCCGAGACGTCCTTGACCGAGACGTTGAACTCTTCGGCCAGGAAATAGCGGAAGCGGGCGGAGTCGAGCACGCCGGCCATGCCGCAGATCATGTTGGGCTTCAGGCCCGAGAACTTCTGCAGGGCCCAGACCATCGCGTCGAGCGGGTTGGTGATGCAGATCACGAAGGCCTTCGGCGCGTACTGCTTGATGCCTTCGCCGACCGCCTTCATCACCTTGAGGTTGATGCCGATCAGGTCGTCGCGGCTCATGCCGGGCTTGCGCGGCACGCCGGCGGTGACGATCACGACGTCGGCGCCCTTGATGTCCTCGTAGGAGTTCGTGCCCTTGTAGCCGGCGTCGAAGCCGTCGACCGGGGACGACTCGGCGATGTCGAGGCCCTTGCCCTGCGGAATGCCCTCGGCGATGTCGAAGAGAACGACGTCGCCCAGTTCCTTGAGGCCGGCGAGGTGGGCGAGCGTGCCGCCGATCTGGCCGGAGCCGATGAGGGCGATCTTCTTACGGGCCATTGCGTAGTCCTTTGTTTCTGGCGCTACCATCGACGCCGGCTGCTGCCGGCCTCGACATTCAAAAATGCCTTGGCGCTGCGACAGGCCGGGGAGCCGGCCAAACCGTGCGTTCCTTTGGCCCAAACCGGCCTTTTGCCGCAACCCTTGCCGAAAAAGCGGCTTTTCTCGGGCAAATCGCTGCATCGTTCCCTTCGCAGGAATCTGCCCTCGATTTTTCAATGACTTAGAACAATTCGCCGGAAAGGGTCGGTTCCGCGTGGAACGAAACTGTCCGATTACAATTTACAATATCTGTAATTGGTCACCAGATTATTCACACGATGCCGCTGCCGAGCACCCGCAGGATCACCCGGATCAGCGTCGACAGCCGCATGTCCACGGACGCCTGCGGAACGTCCGCCTCCAAGGCCAGCGAGGCTGGATGGATGAACCGGTTCGTCGCATCGATCACGAAGGCGATGGCACGCTCGCGGTCGCGCGGCTCGAACACCCCCGTGGCGATGCCCTCGTCGACGACGCGTTCGAACAAGGCCCTCACCCGGGTGCGGTTGCGCCGGCTGATGGCGTGGCGCTTGGCCACGGCAAGCGACAGCGCCGCGAAGAGGTGCGGCTCTTCCTGGAGCAGGTCGCGGTTCGCCTTGGCCAGCGCCAGGATCAGGCGCTCGAGCTTGTCGTCGGCCGGGTCCGGGCCATCCGCGACGTCGGCGAGCCGGCGCTCCGTGGCCTTCAGCCAGACATCGACCACGGCATCGATCAGCGCGCCCTTGGACGGGAAGTAACGGTAGACATTGGCATGGGTCATGCCCGCTTCTTCCGCCACCGCGACGACGGTGAAGCGTTTCAGTCCGAACTTGCGCAGATGCTCGCTGGCGACCGAAAGGATCCGGGTCTCGCTCGGCTCGCGCTGCGGCATCGTCAGGGCCCTAGGTCTCGACCAGGCCGGTCGTATCGCCGCTCGCCGCCGAGTCCGGGCGGCCATGCGGCATGGCGAGATAGTCCTCCGAACGCATCTCGATCAGCCGCGAGACGGTGCGGTCGAACTCGAAGGCCTCGCGCCCCTGCTTCGCGTGATAGAGTTCATGCGGCTCCGCCGCCGCCGAGGCGACGAGCTTCACATGGTGCTCGTAGAGCGTGTCGATCAGGATGATGAAGCGCTTGGCCTCGTTGCGCCGGTCGAAATCCAGGATCGGAATATCGTCGAGCACCAGCGTGTGGAAGCGCTGCGCCACGGCAATGTAGTCCGAGGCGCCATAGGCCTGCGCGCAGAGATCGGCGAAGCTCGCCCGCGCCACGCCGCCCGCCGCCTGGGGCAAGGCCAGCTCGTGGCCCTGCACGGTCAGCACCGTGCGCGGCCCCTGCGCCACGCCCGACAGCGCCTTGAAGGCCGTATCGAGCGCAGCCTTCGCCCTGTCGTCGGCCGGCACGTGATAGACCGGCGCCCCGCCCAGCTTCTCCAGCCGGAAATCGGTGCGCGAGTCCAGCTTGAGCACCTCGACCTTGGTCTGGAGGAGATCGATGAAGGGCAGGAACAGCGCCCGGTTGAGGCCGCCCTCATAAAGCCGGGACGGCTCGACATTGGAGGTCGCGACCACGACGATTCCGGCCGCGAACAGCGCCGTGAACAGCCGCCCGAGGATCATCGCGTCGGCGATGTCTGTGACGGTGAACTCGTCGAAGCAGAGCAGATAGGCCTCGTCCGCAAGGTCCGCTGCGACCGGCGCGATAGGGTCGGAATCCTTGACCTCGCCGCTCTTGATCTTCTGACGATAGGCATTGATGCGGCCGTGCACGTCGGCCAGGAACTCGTGGAAATGCACCCGGCGCTTGCGCTTCACCGGCGCCGCCTCGAAGAACATGTCCATCAGCATGGTCTTGCCGCGGCCGACCGAGCCCCAGATGTAGAGCCCCTTCGGCGCCTGCGCGGTATCCGGCTTCTTGCCGAAGAGCCAGCCCAGCGCGCTGCCCTTGCGGGCGAGCCGACGGGCGGCGAGCGTCGTGGTCAACGCCTCGAGCTTCCTCACCGCCGCCACCTGAGCCAGGTCGCGCTCGATGGCCCCCGCCTCGACCAGGGCGGCGTAACGGTCGGTGATCGAGACGGTCATGATGGTGGCAAGCGGTCCGAAGGAGACCAGACCGGGTTACGGCAGCGCAGCCGCCCCCGCAAGTCCGCCGGGCCGATTAGCCCATCGCCGCATTGGCGGCCCGGGCGCT
>NZ_JBIWYK010000069.1:0-9927 GCF_044752385.1 Allobosea sp. CER48
GGCACCAGCGTCTATTTCCGCGACCCCGACGGCTCGCTGCTGGAATTCATCAGCTACGCATGAAAAAGGGCCGCTTGCGCGGCCCCTTGCATGCCCGGCTTGCGAGGAGGCCTCAGGCCGCCTTGCGCTGCTCGAAGACGTGCTTGAATTCCTGCAGCTGCACCAGCGTCTCCTGCAGCCGCTTCTTCTCGTCGTCGTTGTGCGAGCCGGCGAGGCGGGTCTCGGCGGTCAGGATTTCGGCATCGAGAACGGCGGTATCGACATCCTCTAGAAACCGGCCCTGCTCGGCCAGGATCGTCGTCGAGGCCTGGTTGACCTCGACGAGGCCGCCATTGATGAAGAATTCCTTGCCGTTGCTGTCGGTCGTCTGGACGAAGACGATACCGGCCTTGAGCGTCGCGACGAGCGGCGCATGGCCGGCCAGCACGGTCATCTCACCCTCGACGGAGGGGACGATGACGCTGATGACATCGCCCGAGAACAGGATGCGTTCCGGCGAGACGAGTTCGAACTTGAAGGTGGCCATCGCCTGTCTTTTCCTCCGACGTCACCCCGATCGCCAGACGGCTTCGGGGGCCATGCCAGATCTCTCAACAATCCATGCTCGGCATGGTTCCGGGCAGCCGAAGCCGCCCGGAAGGAACGGTGCGCGAGGCCTACGCGGCCTCGGCGGCCAGGCGCTGCGCCTTCTCGACGGCTTCCTCGATCGAGCCGACCATGTAGAAGGCCGCTTCCGGCAGGTGGTCGTACTTGCCCTCGACCAGGCCCTTGAAGCCCTTGATCGTGTCCTCGAGCGAGACGAGCTTGCCGGGCGAGCCGGTGAAGACTTCCGCGACGTGGAACGGCTGCGACAGGAAGCGCTCGATCTTGCGGGCGCGGGCGACCGTCATCTTGTCGTCTTCCGAGAGCTCGTCCATGCCCAGGATCGCGATGATGTCCTGCAGCGCCTTGTAGCGCTGGAGCACCTGCTGGACCTGGCGGGCGACGCCGTAGTGCTCCTCGCCGACGATGTCGGCCGAGAGCATGCGCGAGGTCGAGTCGAGCGGGTCGACGGCCGGATAGATGCCCTTTTCCGCGATCGAGCGGGACAGCACGGTCGTGGCGTCCAGGTGGGCGAAGGAGGTCGCCGGCGCCGGATCGGTCAGGTCGTCCGCGGGAACGTAGATCGCCTGCACCGAGGTGATCGAGCCCTTGGTCGTGGTGGTGATGCGCTCCTGCAGGTTGCCCATGTCCGTGGCGAGCGTCGGCTGATAGCCCACCGCCGAAGGAATGCGGCCGAGCAGCGCCGACACTTCCGAGCCTGCCTGCGTGAAGCGGAAGATGTTGTCGACGAAGAACAGCACGTCCTGGCCCTGGTCGCGGAAGTGCTCGGCGACCGTGAGGCCCGAGAGAGCGACGCGCATGCGGGCGCCCGGGGGCTCGTTCATCTGGCCGTAGACGAGGGCGCACTTGGAGCCGGCGGTCGAACCATTGTTCTCCTTCGGGTCCTTGTTGACGTGCGACTCGATCATCTCGTGATAGAGGTCGTTGCCTTCGCGGGTGCGCTCGCCGACGCCGGCGAACACCGAGTAGCCGCCGTGGGCCTTCGCGACGTTGTTGATGAGCTCCATGATCAGCACGGTCTTGCCGACGCCGGCGCCGCCGAACAGGCCGATCTTGCCGCCCTTGGCGTAGGGAGCCAGCAGGTCGACGACCTTGATGCCGGTGACGAGGATCTGCGCCTCGGTCGACTGCTCCGAATAGGCCGGAGCCGGCTGGTGGATGCCGCGGGTGGTGGTGGTCAGGATCGGGCCGGCTTCGTCGACCGGCTCGCCGATGACGTTCATGATGCGGCCGAGGCACTCGTCGCCGACCGGCACGGCGATCGGGGCCCCGGTGTCGGTGACCGACTGGCCGCGGACCAGGCCTTCGGTGGAGTCCATCGCGATGGTGCGGACGGTGTTCTCGCCGAGATGCTGGGCAACCTCGAGGACGAGGCGGTTGCCGAGGTTGTCGGTTTCGAGCGCGTTCAGGATCTCCGGCAGGGCGCCATCGAACTGCACGTCGACGACGGCGCCGATGACCTGGGCAACGCGGCCGGTGCCGGCGTTGGCGGGCTTCTCGGCGGTCTTCGTCTTGGTGGTCTTGGTAGCGGCTTTGGCCATGGTGGAACCTCGGGGACTAGCGCATTCGGATGTTTCGGCAGCCGGCGGATCGCTCCGCCGGCGAAGATGAGGCGGTTAGAGCGCTTCCGCGCCGGAGATGATCTCGATCAGTTCCTTCGTGATCATCGCCTGGCGCGAGCGGTTGTAGAGCTGCGTCTGCTTCTTGATCATCTCGCCGGCGTTGCGCGTGGCGGAGTCCATGGCGGACATGCGCGCACCCTGCTCCGAGGCGGCGTTCTCGAGCAGCCCGCGCAGCACCTGAACGGTCAGGTTGCGCGGCAGCAGCGTCTCGAGGATCTCGCCTTCGTCCGGCTCGTAGTCGTAGACCGCGTCGGTCTGCTTGGTGCCTTCCGGGATCTCCGCCGGGATGATCCGCTGCGCGGTCGGGATCTGCGCGATCACCGAGCGGAACCTCGAGAAGAACAGCGTCGCGACGTCGAACTCGCCATTGTCGAAGCGGGCGAGCACGTTCTGGGCGATCGTCTCGGCATTGGCGAAGCCGACCTGCTTGAACTCGCGCAGGTCGATGAACTCGATGATGTCGCTGGCAAACTGCCGGCGCAGGATGTCGTAGCCCTTCTTGCCGACGCAGATGATCTTGACCGTCTTGCCCTCGGCCTTCAGCGCCAGCGCCTTGTCGCGGGCGAGGCGCGCGATCGAGGAGTTGAAGGCGCCGCACAGGCCGCGCTCGGCGGTCAGCACCAGCAGCAGATGCACCTTGTCCGAACCCGTGCCGGCGACCAGGCGCGGCGCGCTCGACCCGGACACGCCGGAGGCGAGGTTCGCCAGCACAGTCTCCATGCGCTCGGCATAGGGGCGGGCTGCCTCGGCGGCCGTCTGCGCGCGGCGCAGCTTCGCAGCCGCGACCATCTGCATGGCCTTGGTGATCTTCTGCGTCGCCTTCACGGAGGCGATGCGGTTACGTAGGTCCTTAAGAGAGGGCATCCCTTGCTCTCACTCCGTCATGGCCGTCGCCGGCCATTCGCATCCAGGGCGTCATGCTCGGGCTTGTCCCGAGCATCCATGTCTTGGTCCCCGCCAGCCTTGCCGGTGCAAGGTGGATGGTCGGGACAAGCCCGACCATGACGGGTTGCGCGAACCGTTACGCGAAGGACTTCGCGAAGCCCGCGACGATGTCCTTGAGCTTGGCGGCGTTGGCGTCCGACAGGTCCTTGCTCGTGCCGACCTCATTGAGGAAATCGGCATGCTTCGAGCGGACCAGCGACAGCAGGCCGTCCTCGAAGGCGCGGACCTTGTTGACCGGCAGCGCGTCGAGATAGCCGTTCACGCCGGCATAGATCACGACGACCTGCTCTTCCATCTTCAGCGGCGAGAACTGCGGCTGCTTCAGGAGCTCGGTCAGGCGGGCGCCGCGGTTGAGCAGGCGCTGCGTGACGGCGTCGAGGTCCGAGCCGAACTGCGCGAAGGCAGCCATCTCGCGATACTGGGCGAGCTCGCCCTTGATCTTGCCGGCGACCTTCTTCGTCGCCTTGGTCTGCGCCGAGGAGCCGACGCGCGACACCGAGAGGCCGACGTTCACGGCCGGGCGGATGCCCTGGTAGAACAGGTCCGTCTCCAGGAAGATCTGGCCGTCGGTGATCGAGATCACGTTGGTCGGGATATAGGCGGACACGTCGTTCGCCTGGGTCTCGATGACCGGCAGCGCCGTCAGCGAGCCGAGGCCGGCAGCCTCGCCCATCTTCGCCGCGCGCTCGAGCAGGCGGGAGTGGAGATAGAACACGTCGCCCGGATAGGCTTCGCGACCCGGCGGGCGGCGCAGCAGCAGCGACATCTGTCGGTAGGCGACGGCCTGCTTGGAAAGGTCGTCATAGATGATGACCGCGTGCATGCCGTTGTCGCGGAAGAACTCGCCCATGGCGCAGCCGGCGAAGGGCGCCAGGAACTGCATCGGGGCGGCGTCCGAGGCGGTGGCCGCCACGACGATCGAGTACTCCAGGGCGCCGCGCTCCTCGAGGACCTTCACGAACTGGGCGACGGTCGAGCGCTTCTGGCCGACGGCGACGTAGACGCAGTAGAGCTTCTGGCTCTCCGGAGCGCCTTCGCCGTTCAGCGACTTCTGGTTCAGGATGGTGTCGAGCGCGACGGCGGTCTTGCCGGTCTGGCGGTCGCCGATGATGAGCTCGCGCTGGCCGCGGCCGATCGGAATCAGGGCGTCGATCGCCTTGAGGCCGGTCGCCATCGGCTCGTGCACCGACTTGCGCGGGATGATGCCGGGCGCCTTGACGTCGACGCGGGCGCGCGCCTTGGCTTTGATCGGGCCCTTGCCGTCGATCGGGTTGCCGAGAGCGTCGACGACGCGGCCGAGCAGCTCCTTGCCGACGGGGACGTCGACGATGGCGCCGGTGCGCTTGACGGTCTGGCCTTCCTTGATCTCGCGGTCGGAACCGAAGATCACGACGCCGACATTGTCGCTCTCGAGGTTGAGCGCCATGCCGCGGACGCCGGACTCGAACTCGACCATCTCGCCGGCCTGGACCTTGTCGAGGCCGTAGACGCGGGCGATGCCGTCACCGACGGAGAGAACCTGGCCGACTTCGGTGACCGAAGCTTCCGACCCGAAATTCGAGATCTGGGCCTTCAGGATGGCGGAGATTTCAGCGGGGCGGATGTCCATCAGCCGACCTCTTTCATGGCAAGACGAATTGAATTGAGCTTGGTTTTCAACGAGGCATCGACCATGCGGGAGCCCATCTTGACGACGAGCCCGCCGATCAGGGTCGGGTCGATCTTGATCGCGACGTCGACATCCTTGCCGGCGACGCCCTTCAGCGCAGCACGGATCTCGTCGACGCGCTTGGCCGTCGGCTGCTCGGCGACCGTCACCTCGGCGGAGACGATGCCCTTGGCCTCGGCGACCAGGCGCTTGTAGCCCGTGATCATGCCCGGCAGCGCGAAGAGACGGCGCTTGCTGGCGACTAGGCCGATGAAGTTGGCGGCGATGCCGGAGATGCCGGCCTTCTCGAGCACGGCCTTGATCGCGGCGACCTGCTCCTCGGCCGTGAAGGCCGGGCTCTCGATCAGGCGACGGAGCTCCTCGCTCTCGGCGAGCAGCCCGTTGAAGGAATCCAGAGCGGCCGCGACGGCGTCGATCGCACCGTTCTCCTCAGCCAGCTCGAACAGAGCGGTGGCATAGCGCTGAGCTACGCCCGACACCAATGTCCCCTGCGATCCGCCTTCAGCCACGCTTCCCGTCTCTCGTTTCAAGGGCCCGCACCGGCGACCTTCCGGAGAAGGTGGAGTGCATGGTCCCGGCGCTGCGAGTGTCTTGGCGCAAAGTCGACCGAGCGACTTCGCGTCCGAAATGTGGCGGTGCCCTAGCATGTGGTTCCGGGCCGCGCAATCGCTAGTTCGCCATCCCCAGCGGCAAAATCGCCGCTCCTTTCAGGGCTTCAAAGGAAACTTTGGGGGTCGACGTCGATCGCCACCCTGACCGAGCCCTTGGGCCGCGGCGCCCGTTTCAGCCAGCCGCGCAGATAGTCCTGCAGGTTGATCTCGCGGGCCGTCTTGACGATCAGACGCATGCGATGGCGCCCGCGCAGCACCGCCAATGGCGCTTCCGCCGGCCCCAGCACCATGATTCCGTCGCCGGCCTCGGCGCAGCGCGCCAGCGCCCGGGCATGGCTTTCGGCCTCCGCCTGGCTGCTGGCGGAGACGATCAGCGCCGCCAGCCGGCCGAAGGGCGGCAGGCCGGCGGCCTCCCGCGAAGCCTCCTCTGCGGCATAAAACCGCTCCGGGTCTCCCGAGATCAGCGCCTTGAGCACGGGATGCTCCGGGTCATGCGTCTGAAGCAGGGCGCGACCGGGTTTCTCGCCCCGCCCTGCGCGTCCCGTAACCTGCCGCAGCGCCTGGAACGTTCGCTCGGCAGCGCGCGGATCGCCGGAGGTGAGGCCGAGATCGGCATCGATCACGCCCACCAAGGTCATGCCGGGGAAATTATGCCCTTTCGCAACGAGCTGCGTACCGATGACGATGTCGAAATCGCCCTCGGCCACCGCCATCAGCTCCTGCTTCAGCCGTTCGGTGCCGCCCGGAAAATCGCTGGAGAGCACGATCGAACGCGCCTGTGGAAAAAGCGTCGCGACCTCCTCGGCCAGCCGCTCGACGCCCGGCCCGCAGGCCATCAGGCTCTCCGGCTGGTGGCAGGCGGGGCATTCATGCGGCCGGCGCTCGACATGGCCGCAATGATGGCAGACCAGCGCGCGCCGGAAGCGGTGGTCGACCAGCCAGGCCGTGCAGTTCGGGCACTGGAAGCGATGGCCGCAGTCGCGGCAGAGCGTCAGCGGCGCATAGCCGCGCCGGTTGAGGAAGAGCAGGGACTGCTCCTTGGCCTCCAGATTGGCCTCGACGGCCTTGATCAGCGCGCCGGACAGCCAGCGGCCGCGCTCCGGCTTGTCGCGCCGGAGGTCGACGAGACCGAGCTGCGGCAGTTCCCGCCCGCCGAAGCGCTCCGGCAGCCTGAGATGGGTGTAGCGGCCGCGCTCGGCATTGACGCGGGTTTCGAGCGAGGGCGTCGCCGAGGCCAGCACCACCGGTGCATTCTCGATCCGGCCGCGCACCACCGCCATGTCGCGGGCGTGGTAGGAGACGCCGTCCTCCTGCTTGTAGGCGCTCTCATGCTCCTCATCGACGACGATGAGGCCGAGGTCGCTGTAAGGCAGGAACAGCGCCGAGCGGGCGCCGGCCACGACCTTTGCCTCGCCGCTCGCGATCGCCGCCTGCAGCCGCTCGCGCCGCCGCCCGCTCACGGCCGAGTGCCAGAGCCCCGGTTTGACGCCGAAGCGGGCCTCGAAACGGTCGATGAACTGCGCGGTGAGCGCGATCTCCGGCATCAGGATCAGGCTCTGTCGGCCCTGCCGGATCGCCTCCGCCACGGCCTCGAAATAGACTTCGGTCTTGCCCGAGCCGGTCACGCCCTCGAGCAGGGCGACGCTGAAGGTCTTGGCCTGAACAGCCGCGACCAGCGCCTGCGCCACTTCGCGCTGCCCCTCCGACAGCTCCGGCACGGCGTGCTCGGGATCGGGCCGCGCCGCGATCGCCTCGCGCGGCAACGGCTCGACGGCGAAGGTGCCGGCATCGACGAGCGAATCGATCACCGCCGCGCTGACCGAGGCCGCCTCGGCCAGGGAAGATTTCGCGATCAGCAGACCGCCCTCGGCCGCGGCGATGGCGCGAGCCCGCGCCGGCGTCATCCGCCCCGGCGGCGGCCCTGCGAGCCTGACGCCGAGCTTCGGCCGCTCCGGCGTGTCGTCCGGCTGCCGGCGCAGCGCCAGCGCCAGCACAGAGCCCTTGGGCGCCAGCGTGTACCAGGCGACCCAGTCGACCAGCTTGCGCAGCGCCGGATCGAGCGGCGGCATGTCGTATTTGCCGCTGACTTTCTTGAGATTGCCACCGCGCCCGGAGCCGACATCCCAGACCACCCCGACGGTCTCCCGCGGCCCGAGCGGCACCTGCACGACATCGCCCGGCTTGAGCGAGAGCCCGGCCGGCACGGCATAGCTGTAGGCCTGATCGAGCCCGAGCGGGATCAACACGTCGACCGTGCCGCCTTCGATCATGTCCGCCGTCTCGTCCATGGCCCCGTGTCTAGCACCGATTCGGCTGCTGTTAAGGCAGGAGCGTCATGCTGCCGCGATGACCGATTTCGACTCGTTCCGGCGCGACTGGCTTTCGCACCTTGCGGCGGAGCGGCGCCTTTCGCCGAAGACGCTGGAAGCCTATGGCCGGGACCTCGGCCAGTTCACCGCCTTCCTGGCCGGGCATCTCGGCGCGGCGCCCTCGCTTGCCGACATCGGCGGGCTCAAGCCCGCCGATCTGCGCGCCTTCCTGGGCCAGCGCCGCCGCGACGGCGTCGGCAACCGCACGCTGATGCGCCAGCTCGCCGCCCTGCGGTCCTTCGCCCGCTTCGGCGAGCGCAGCGGCAAGCTGACCGCCGCCGCCTTCGCCGCGACCCGCGGGCCGCGACTGGGAAAATCCCTGCCTCGCCCGCTCGAGCCGAGCGCCGCCAGGGCCGTGACCCAGGCGGACACGCGCGCCGGCGAAGAACGCGAACAATGGATACTTGCCCGCGACGCTGCCGTTCTCGGCCTGCTCTATGGCTCCGGCCTGCGCATCTCGGAGGCGCTCTCGCTGTCCCGCGCCCAGGCACCACGGCAGGCCGGTGACACGCTGACCGTGATCGGCAAGGGCAGCAAGACCAGGATGGTGCCGGTGCTCCCCGTGGTCGTCACGGCGATCGCCGAGTACCTGAAGCTCTGCCCCTGGCGTCTGCCGCCGGAGGGCCCGCTCTTCGTCGGCGCCAAGGGCGGGCCGCTCTCGCCGCGGATCATCCAGCTCGCGGTCGAGGGGCTGCGCGGCGCGCTCGGCCTGCCCTCCTCCGCCACGCCGCACTCCCTGCGCCATTCCTTCGCGACGCATCTGCTCGGCCGCGGCGGCGATCTGCGCGCGATCCAGGAGCTGCTCGGCCACGCCTCGCTCTCGACGACGCAGATCTATACCCGCATCGATTCGGCCCGGCTGATGGCGGCCTATGACGCCGCCCACCCGCGCGCCGGCCGCTAGATTATGCTGTCCGGGCCGAAAACCGGCCCGGCCACGCCCTCTTGCTGCCCAAACGGAAAGCCTTAAACAGCGCCGCCATATCGGCCCTGCGAGGTGATTCGTGTCCGGCTCCATCGAAACGCCCGAGGGCGGCAACAAACGCATCGCGCTGCTGATCGCGCTGCTGGCGCTGATGCTCGCCTTCTCCGAGATCGGCGGCAAGAACGCCGAGCAGGAAGCCGTCGCCAAGAACATCGAGGCCTCCAATCTCTGGGCCTTCTTCCAGGCCAAGACGATCCGCGGCACCACGGTCCGCACCGCGGCCGAGGCGATGGAGGTCGAGCTCGCCGGCATCACCGACGAAGCCGCCCGGCAACGCCTGGGCAAGCGCATCGAGAGCTGGAAGCAGACCGTCGCGCGCTACGATTCCGAGCCCGAGACCAATGAAGGCCGCAAGGAACTCGCTGCCCGCGCCAAGGCCGCCGAGGCGCAGCGGGACATCGCCGCCGCCCGCGACGACAAGTACGACATCGCCTCGGGCCTGATCCAGATCGCGATCGTGATCTCGTCCGCCGCGATCATCACCGGCGTCGGCCTGCTCGCCTTCACCGGCGGGCTGCTCGGCCTCGCCGGTCTCGCGCTGATGGCGCTGGCACAGTTCGCCCCGACCGCGCTGTTCTGAGGCGCCCGCGCCTCAGTAGTGGATCGCGCCTCGGATGCCACCGCCACAGGCGATGGCATCGCCGTTGATCGCGACGCTGCGCGGCGAGGCGAGGAAGGCGACGATGTCGGCGACCTCGGCCGCATCGACCAGCCGCCCGATCGTGATGTTCGAAGCCATATCGGCCTCGGCCTGAGCCTGGCTCTTGCCGCGGGCAGCGGCCCGGGCGGCAACCACCGAAGCCGTCTTTTCCGTCCGGGTCGTGCCGGGATGGACCACGGTGACGTTGATGCCCTTCGGCCCGAGCTCGTCGGCGAGGTTCTTGGTCAGCGCCGCCACGGCGACATTGCGAATGGAGCCGATGGTCGAGCCGGTCAGCCGCGCGGCGAGCCCGCTGATGTTGATGATCCGGCCCCAGCCATTCGCCGCCATGTGCGGCGCCGCCTCGCGCGCCAGGCGCAGATAGCCCATCACCTTGACGTTCACATCGTCCCAGAACAGCGCGTCGGTGATCTCGGCGAGCTTCGGCGGCGGCGCCTGCCCGCCGGGCTTGGCCGCCGCGTT
>NZ_JBIWYK010000070.1:0-9852 GCF_044752385.1 Allobosea sp. CER48
ACTCCGGCGCCAACGAGCTGCTCGCCGAACTCGGACTGAAGCCGCTGCGGCGCGATGTCGGCCTGCGCGGCGTGTCGAGGGATATCGGCGTCTTCGCGATCCGATAGCGGCGCTCGCCACGGCGCGACGGGAAGGGCTTTGCCGAGCCTCAGGTGCGCCGCGAAAACAAGGCAGCGCCGGCAAGGCCGAGCCAGCCGCCGAGCATGAACCAGCCGCCGATCGGGGCGGCGCGCGGGAACAGCGCCTCGTTGGCGAAGCCGCGGCGCGCGAGATCGGCCGAAAACAGCACCGCGCCGAAGATGATGGCCGAGAGCGCGAAGCGCGCCGCCACATCCTGAAGGTGCCCGCCCTTGCGCGCGGCGGTGGCGCCGATCACGACCGAGGCATGGAACAGCAGCATCTGGCCGGCCGTCTGGACATTGGCCGTTCCGGTGACATGGGCCGCTGCGGCAAGCAGCGCGACGCCTGCAAGCCCCATCAACGCGGCGAAGGTGAGGTGGGTCTTGGTCGCGTTCATGCGATCCTCACTGCCGCTCCGCCAGCACGCGGCCGATCGCGGCGCGGAACTCGGGGATGCCCATCCCCTTCTCGCTGGAGGTCAGCAGTACCTCGGGGAACGCGGCCGGACGGCGCTTGATCTCGTCGAAGGTCGCCTCCGTCATGAAGGTCTGGTCGGCCTCCTTCAGCGCATCGCCCTTGGTCAGCACGACCTGGTAGGAGACGGCGGCCTTGTCCAGCGTCTCCAGCACGGCGCCGTCGACATCCTTGATGCCGTGGCGGGCGTCGATCAGCACGTAGACGCGCATCAGGTTCGAGCGTCCGCGCAGATAGTCGTGAATCAGCCTGGTCCAGGCCGCGACCTTCTCCTTGCCGACGGCGGCATAGCCGTAGCCGGGCATGTCGACGATGGTCAGCCGCTCGTCATGACCGACCTGCCGGAAGAAATTGAGCTGCTGGGTGCGGCCCGGCGTGTGCGAGGTGCGCGCCAGGGCGTTTCGCCGGGTCAGCGCGTTGATCAGGCTCGACTTGCCGACATTCGAGCGCCCGGCGAAGGCGATTTCCTGCCCGACCATCGGCGGCAGGTCGTCGATCTTGGTCGAGGCCCAGACGAAGTCCCACGGCCCCTCGAAGAGCTTGCGGGCGGCCTCGATCTCCTCGGCGTCATAGGGCTTGGTCGTCGATGTCGTCATGATGCCCTGCCTACACGGCTGCGCGGAGCGCGTCGATATCGGCGCCCTGGATCGCGTCGATATGGCGCGCGATCCGATCCGCCTGCCAGTCCCACCAGCGGATCGCCAGCAGTTCCGCTACGATCTCCGGCGGAAAGCGCATCTTGACGACCCTGCCGGGATTGCCGGCGACGACGGCATAGGGTGGCACGTCCTTCGTCACCTGCGCCCGCGTGCCGATGATCGCCCCGTCGCCGATGGTCACGCCCGGCATGATCACCGCCTCGCGGCCGATCCAGACGTCGTTGCCGATGACCATGTCGCCGCGATTGTTCGGGCCGGGGCGCTTCAGGCTCTCGGGATCGCCGAGGCCGAACATCTGGAAGGGAAATGTCGAGAAGCCGCCGATCGGATGGTTGGCGCCGTTCATGATGAACTGCGCCGCCTGCGCGATCGCGACGAATTTCCCGATGATCAGCCGGTCGCCGATGAAGTCGAAGTGATAGCGCACGCAGCGGGCGACGAAATGCTCCGGCCCGCGCGAGTCGTCGTAGTAGCTGTAGTCGCCGACCTCGATCAGCGGATGGTCGACCACCGCCTTGAGGAAGGCGGTGCCTTTCCAGCCGGGAATCGGATGGCGCGTCTGCGGGTCGGGAAGCGGCATTTCGGATATGGCCCTTGGCCTGAAAAGGCGAAGGGCGGGAAATCCCGCCCTTCGATCACTCACTTCTTGTTGGTGTTGGCGGGCTTGGGCGGTGCGGCGGCCGCGCCTGCCGTTGCCGGCTTCTTGCCGAACAGGCCCTTGAGGTTGTCGAAGAGTTCGATCTTCACCCCGTTCTTGCGCATGATGTAGCCCTGCTGGATGACCGAGAGCAGGTTGTTCCAGCTCCAGTAGATCACCAGGCCGGCCGGGAACGAGCCGAGCAGGAAGGTGAAGAACACCGGCATCCAGGTGAACATCATCTTCTGCACCGGATCCGGCGGCTCCGGGTTCATCTTCATCTGGATGAACATCGTGATGCCCATGATGATCGGCCAGGCGCCGAGATGCAGGAAGGCCGGCGGCGTGAAGGGCAGCAGCCCGAACAGGTTGAACAGGTTCGTCGGGTCCGGCGCCGCGAGATCGTGGATCCAGCCGAAGAACGGCGCGTGCCGCATCTCGATGGTGATGAACAGGATCTTGTAGAGCGCGAAGAACACCGGGATCTGCAGGAGCACCGGCCAGCAGCCGGCAACCGGGTTGATCTTCTGCGTCTTGTACAGCTCCATCAGAGCCTGCTGCTGCTTCATCTTGTCGTCGGCATAGCGCTCGCGGATGGCCGTCATTTCCGGCTGCAGCGCCTTCATCTTCGCCATCGAGGCGTAGGACTTGTTGGCGAGCGGGAAGAACAGCGCCTTGAGCAGCACGGTGACGATCAGGATGGCGACGCCGAAATTGCCGACGTGCTTGTAGATCCAGTCGAGGACGAAGAAGAGCGGCTTGGTGATGAAATAGAACCAGCCCCAGTCGATCAGCAGCTCGAAGCGCTTGATGCCGAGGTTCTTCTCATAGCCGTCGACGGCCGCGACTTCCT
Organism: Allobosea sp. CER48; assembly: GCF_044752385.1. Classification (NCBI taxonomy): domain Bacteria; kingdom Pseudomonadati; phylum Pseudomonadota; class Alphaproteobacteria; order Hyphomicrobiales; family Alloboseaceae; genus Allobosea; species Allobosea sp. CER48. Next base: position 2,744 of record NZ_JBIWYK010000070.1, read on the forward strand.
TGGCGCCGGCGAAGAGCCGGGCGTTGGAGGTGACGGTGGCGCCCGGCGCGATCGCGATGGCTTCGCCGAGGAAGTCGGCCTGATAGGTATGGCCGGTGCCGGTCTGGACCGCGGAGTAGCGGCCCTCGTACTTGCGCTGCTGGTCGGGAATGACCGCGGCTGCCCAGTACTTGTCTGTGATGCCCACGAAGCCGCCGACGACGTCCTTCCAGCTCTTGCCGGTGGTGCCGGGCGTGAGCAGGGGCTCCTTGTCGATCTTGTCGTAGGTGTATTCCTGCAGGCCCTGGTCGCCGAGATTGCCGACGAGACCCTCGTGCAGCACGTAGTAGCCGAGCGTGGCGGGCTTGCCCTGCCGGACGATCTGGCCGTAGGGGAAGAGCGAAACCGCAGCGCCGCCCTTGTTCTCGACCTCGTCGCGGATCGTGAACATGGCGTTGTCGTCGACGCTGATCACGCGCCGGAAGGTCAGGCCCTGGCCGTTGTCCCAGCTCAGCGTCAGCGGCTTCGCCGGCGTCAGGACCTCGTTGTCGGCGGTCCAGACCGTGGTCGCGTTCGGCAGCGTGACATTGCTGCCGGGGGCCGCAACCCAGCCGAAATCGGAGTAATAGGCGTTCGGGCCGCCGAGCGGCGACAGCAGGATGATGTGCGGGCTCTTCGGATCGACGGTCTCGCGATAGGCTTTCAGCGAGACGTCGTCGATGCGAGCGCCGGTGAGCGAGATCGAGCCGGCGATCTTCGGCGTGTCGATGCGGACGCGCGGGCTCGCGGCGAGTGCCTGCTCGCGCGTGCCGACGGCGGCCGCAGCGGCAGCGCCGGGCGCGGCGGACGTGCCGGGCTGGCCGGGCGCGCCGGGGGCCGGGGCGGACGAGCCGGCAGGAGCCTGCTGGCTCTGGGCCTGCTGGTTCTGCTGCGCGATCTGCTTCTGCTTTTCCATCTGCGGCACGCCGTAGAAGAACTGCCAGCCGAGCAGCACGACCACGGACATGACGATCGCGAGAAGGAGATTGCGGTTGTCTTCTTTCATCATGATCGGAAACGGATCTCGCTTGGTCCGGCAGGGTCAGGACGTGTCGGGTCAGGCTTGCGGCGCTGAACCACGCTTGGGTTGCGGGCGGCGCCGGTCGGCGGAGAATTTCTCACGCGGCTTTTGAGGCCTCGCCCGGTCGATGGCAATGGAAAGATCGGCCACGAGTGCGTGAAAATCTGCGCCGAGCACTTCGGCACGGGCAACGACCACGATGTCGCAGCGTTTGCCGGTCTGGTCACGCAGGGCCTGGGCGGCGGCGGCACGCAGGCGGCGGCGGATGCGGTTGCGCTTCACGGCATTGCCGGTCTTGCGCGAGGCGGTCAGCCCGAGCCTGAGCCCGTCCCGGTCTTCCTCGGGCGTGCAGTCGCGCACCTGCGCCATGAAGGCAGGCGAACGAAAACGGCGGCCGTTGTCGGCCGCCGCCAGGAATTCTTTGCGTTGCGTCAGACGGGCGAGGCGCATGGCGATTGGCCAGTCTTCCGGAACGGGCGCGCTTGGATCACGCGCCAGTGCTTGTCAGGCCGACAGGCGCTTGCGGCCGTGCGCGCGGCGAGCAGCGATGACCTTGCGGCCACCCTTGGTCGCCATGCGGGCGCGATAGCCATGGCGGCGCTTGCGAACCAGCTTGCTGGGTTGATAGGTTCTCTTCACGGTCCGTCTCCGGGGCCTTTATGAGCACGACGGCCGCGGCTTTCCGGGGAAAGCATGGCCAACCGAGCCTGTCATGCGATAAGGGTCGGCGCCGCCTCTCGGCTGCGCAGGTCGCGGGCTTATGACGGATGGACGACGGCAAGTCAACGCCAAACTGGCAGAGCTGGCGCCGGCTGCGACGAAGCTGCGCGGCCTTTCAATGCCGGCTTGCGATTCCGGCCGACATCCCCGATATAGCGGGCGGGAGGTTGGCGAGGGACGTCTCACTCGCCAACCGGGTCAGGTCCGGAAGGAAGCAGCCCTAACGAGACCGAACGGGTCTTCGTCCAGCCTCCCACCTCGCGCGCTTCATGAAAGTGCCGCGAGCTGCTGCCGCGCCAGGCCGACATCAGCATGGTGTGGCGTTCGGTGCGGCACTGCATTCATGTCCGCGCAAAGCGCCATTGACCCTCGCCTTCCGATTGGCGAAACCAGACCTCATGACCGACCAGATCGACGCCGCCTCTGCTGACGAACCGGGATTCGCCGGTTTCGATCCGGCGCCTGCGCCGCAGGCGGCGCCGGGCGGCGCACCGACGCCCTATCGCGTCCTCGCGCGCAAGTACCGGCCCGCCCATTTCGGCGATCTGATCGGCCAGGAAGCGATGGTGCGCACGCTCACCAACGCCTTTGCCGCCGGCCGCATCCCGCAGGCCTGGATGCTGACCGGCGTGCGAGGCGTCGGCAAGACGACGACCGCCCGCATCCTGGCGCGCGCCCTGAATTTCCAGACGCCGGACGGACAGGGCGGCCCGACCACCGATCTCAGCGGGTTCGGCATCCACTGCCGCGAGATCATCGAGGGCCGCCATATCGACGTGATGGAGATCGACGCGGCCTCGAACAACAGCGTCGACAACATCCGCCAGATCAACGACGCCGTCCGCTACGCGCCGGTGTCCGCGCGCTACAAGGTCTATATCGTCGACGAGGTGCACATGCTCTCGACCGGCGCCTTCAACGCCTTCCTGAAGACGCTGGAGGAGCCGCCTCCGCACGCGAAGTTCATCTTCGCGACGACCGAGATCCGCAAGGTCCCGATCACGGTGCTGTCGCGCTGCCAGCGCTTCGACCTGCGCCGCGTCGAGGCCGACGTGCTGGTCGATCATCTCGCCGGCATCTGCAGGGCCGAGGGCGTCGATGCCGAGCAGGAGGCGCTTGCCGCCGTCGCCCGTGCCGCCGAGGGCTCGGTGCGCGACTCGCTCTCGATCCTCGACCAGGCCATCGCGCACGCCGCCGGCCAGATCACGCTCGACGACATCCGTTCCATGCTCGGCCTCGCCGACCGGGCCCGCGTCATCGATCTGTTCGAGGCGGTGATGAAAGGCGACATCGCGGCGGCTCTGGGCGAGCTGCGTTCGCAATACGATGCCGGCGCCGATCCGGTGGTGGTGCTGAACGACCTCGCCGAATTCACCCATCTCGTGACGCGCCTCAAGCTCGTGCCCGAGGCGGTGAAGGACAACAGCCTCGCCCAGGCCGAGCGCGTGCGCGGCGGCGATTTCGCTCAGCGCCTCTCGGTCCGCGTGCTCGCCCGCACCTGGCAGATGCTGCTCAAGGGCATCGGCGAGGTGAAGCTGGCCGATCGGCCGGTGATGGCCGCCGAAATGGTGCTGGTGCGCCTCGCCCACGCCGCCGATCTGCCGACGCCGGATGAAGCCCTCAAGATGCTGCGCGACGGCATGGGCTCGGCCCCCGCCGGGAACGGCAACGGTGCGCCGCGCCCGCCGTCGGGCGGAGGCAACACCGCGCTTGCGGCCCGGCCGATCCTCGCCAGCGCCAATCCGGCCCCGGTGGCGGTTGCGCGCGCTGTGGCTGCCCCGGCCGCGATCGTCGCCTCGATCGAGGACGTCGTCGCGCTTGCCTCGCAGAACCGCGAGATCACCCTGAAGATCGCGCTCGAGCGCGACATTCGCCTTGTCCGTTTCGAGCCTGGCCGCATCGAGTTCTCGCTTGCCGAGGGCGCCTCGCGCACGCTGGCTCAGGACCTCTCGCGTCGCCTCAAGGAGTGGACGAACCAGACCTGGATGGTCGCCGTCGTCAACGAGGAGGGCGGCGCCACTTTGCGCGAGCAGGCGGCGGCAGCCAAGGACCAGCGCGAAAGCGACGCCGCGGCCCATCCTTCGGTCAAGGCCGTGCTGGAGCGCTTTCCCGGCGCGCGCATCGTCGATGTCCGCGATCCCCGCGCCATCGCCGCGGCCGAGAATGCTGCCGCGATGCCGACCGAGGACGAATATCTGCCCGACGCCGAGCCGCTGTTCGACGATGCCGAGCCCGATTTCGACGGCATCGATTTCTGATCATTCAAGGAGGATTTCCCATGCGCGACATGATGGGCCTGATGAAGCAGGCTCAGGCGATGCAGCAGAAGATGGCCGACATGCAGGCCGAGCTCGACACCATCGAGGTCGAGGGCACGGCGGGCGGCGGCATGGTCACGGTCGCGATGACGGCGAAGGGTGCGCTCAAGGGCGTGAAGATCGACCCCAGCCTGATGGTGCCGGACGAGCGCGAGATCCTCGAGGACCTGATCGTGGCTGCCGCCAACGATGCCCGGACCCGCGGCGAGCGCGTCATGCAGGAGCGCATGGCCGAGATCACAAAGGGCCTGCCGATCCCGCCCGGCATGAAGCTGTTCTGAGCTCTTGGCGAACCCATGGATGTCGTTTCGGGGCTTCGCAAGGCGAAGAACCCGGTGCCTACGGCCGGGCCGGCCCGGCCCGGCCGTGGCGCGGCGTCCCGCTGCACCCACCCGGTCGTGGTTTCCGGCTTCGGCCAAGGCCGGTCCGGAATGACGAGATAGCGCCATGTCCCGAGCGATCGCCGGTCCCGAGATCGAAAGATTGATCCAGCTCCTGGCCAAGCTGCCGGGGCTGGGGCCGCGCTCGGCCAGGCGTGCGGCGTTGCATCTCGTCAAGAAGCGCGAGCAGCTGCTCGGCCCGCTCTCGGAGGCGATGGCGGTGGCGCGCGAGCGCATCGTGGTCTGCTCGCGCTGCGGCAATGTCGATACCAGCGATCCCTGCGGCCTCTGCACCGATCCGCGCCGCGACGACAGCCTGATCGTCGTGGTCGCCGATATTTCCGACCTCTGGGCGCTGGAGCGTTCGGGCGCCGTCTCCGGGCGCTATCACGTCCTCGGCGGCGTGCTCTCGGCGCTTGACGGCATCAGGCCCGAGCACCTGACGCTCGATGCGCTGGTGGCGCGGGCCTCCGAACCGGCCGTGAAGGAGATCATCCTCGCGCTCAGCGCGACCGTCGATGGCCAGACCACCGCGCATTTCATCACCGACATGCTGGCGCATCTGCCGGTGAAGGTGACGAAGCTCGCCCATGGCGTGCCGGTCGGCGGCGAGCTCGACTATCTCGACGACGGCACCCTGGCCGCCGCTATCCGCCAACGCACTGGGTTCTAGCGCCTCAGAACTTGTAGGCGATGCTGGCGCGCGCGCTGTGCGCCGTGAAATCCTGGTCGCCGGTCAGGCCGGGAAAGGTGCCCGAGCTCGCGAAACGGTTCCGCCCGAAATCGGTGTAGCGATATTCGACGCCGAGGATGACGTTGTCGGTGAAGGCGAAGTTGACGCCCGCGCCGAGGTTCCAGCCTGTCCGGGCGCTGGTCAGGCGTTCCCCGAAGCCGGCAGGGCCGAAGACCCGCCGCTCGTATTCGGTGAAGGAGGCGCCGCCGGTGCCGTAGATCATCAGCCGGTCGAAGGCGTAGCCGATGCGCAGGCGCGCCGAGCCCTGCCAATCCTGGCTGACGCGGCCGGCGAGGCCCACGCCTTCGAAACGACTGCGGCTATTGACGGCTTCGACATCGCCCTCGACGCCGAGCACGATGCTGCCGAACTGGTAGTTGAAGCCGGCCTGGGCGCCGCCGAAGGCGGAATCGTCGTCGATGCGGAAGCTCGTCGGCGTATAGGGGCCCGTCGGGGCGCCGATCCGCACGCGGTTGCTGCCCCAGGAATAGCCGCCCTGAACGCCTGCATAGGCGCCGGTCCAGGAATAGAACGCCGGCAGCTCGGGCGCCGGCGGCAGTGCGACGCCTCGCAGATCGGCCGCGCCGGCCGCTCCGGTGAGCAATGCTGCGCAGGCTGCCAGGGCGTATCTGAGCTTCGACATCGGGCTTTCCGAAGGACATGGAATGCGCCCGGATGAGCGGGCGTGCCCGGCCATAACGAAGCATTAAGGTTAACAATCGGCTAAGCCGGCCCCGCAGCGTCGCTTCGCGGGAACGATTGCGGCCGAGCGCGGTTCCCCGCAAGCTGCGGCGAGGCAGGGTGGAGCGCGAATCCCGATATGGCATTCCTCAAGCGGATCACGGGTGCGGCCGGGCTCGGCGTCGTGCTCGGTTATCTGTCGGGGGCCTTCTCCAATCATCGCGACCGGCGTCGGCAGGAGGCCGCGCGCGGGCGCCTGGCGCGCTCGCCCTGGCAGATGCCCTGGCTCGGCTGGAAGGACGTGCTCCTGCGCTTCGTCGGCAATGTCGCCGACAACCGCCTGACATCGCTGGCCGGGGCAGTCGCCTTCTTCACGCTGCTGTCGCTGGTGCCGGCGCTGTCGCTGCTGGTCACGATCTACCGCTATTTCACCGATCCCGCGACCATCGCCGAGCAGCTCGATACGGTGACGACCATGTTCCCGCAGGCAGCGCGGGAACTGATCCACGAGCAGGCGATCCGGCTTTCGACCCAATCCGGAGTCGGTCTGTCGCTGACGTTCTACGTCAGCCTGCTCGTTGCGGCCTGGTCGGCCAATGCGGCGGTGAAGGCGATCTTCGACGCGCTCAACATCATCTATCGCGAGCAGGAGAAGCGCTCCTTCCTGAAGCTCAACGCAATCTCGCTGTTCACGACGATCAGCGGCGTGGTGCTGCTGGTTGCAGCGCTGATCGCGATCGCCAGCTTGCCGGTGGTGACCGCGCTCTTTCCGTTCCACTCCGAGCTGGAGCGACTGATCCGCCTGGTGCGCTGGCCCTCCTTCTTCGTCCTGGCAACGCTCTCGATCGCGGTGCTCTACTGGATCGGTCCGAGCCGCGAACGCATGCGCTTCGTCTGGGTGATGCCGGGCGCCATCGCCGCCGCCCTGCTCTGGGGTGGGGCGTCCTATGCCTTCTCCTGGTATGTCAGCACGCTCGGCAATTACACCGCCGCCTATGGCTCGCTTGCCACCGTGGTGGTCTTCATGACCTGGCTCTGGCTCTCGGCGACCATCGTGCTCGCCGGTGCCGAGCTCAACGCCGAGCTCGAGCATCAGACGGCGCATGACACGACAAGCGGCAAGCCGAAGCCGCTCGGCCAGCGTGGCGCCGCCATGGCCGACAGGGTCGGGCCGGCGAAGGCGGAGTGAGGTAACGGCTTCGCCCCGATTGCATCGCTGCAATCTCGCGCTTGCTCGC
>NZ_JBIWYK010000071.1:0-9805 GCF_044752385.1 Allobosea sp. CER48
GATGCCTTCTTCCGCTCCTTCTATGCGCGCTTTTCGGTGTCGCCCGCACTCGCGAAGCTGAAGCAGGAACTCGATCCCGAAGGCTTCGGCAGCTTCATGCCGCATGTCTCGCTGCTGTACGGGCCGGTCGAGCCGACGGCGAAGGCCGCCGCCATCGCGGAGGTGAACACCCGGCTCGCCGGTCGCACGATCCGCTTCGACCGGATCGGGATCGTGACCTCCGGGCAGGACATCCCGATCGCGGACTGGCGCGTCGTCGCGAGCATCGGGCTGCGCGCGGCCTGATCGACGGCCCTAGTCGCCGGTCAGCTCGCGATTGCGCCGGCTCATCTCGTCGCTGTAGCGCTTGATGGCATGCGCCTCGCTGAGGATGCCGACGAGACGGCGGCTGTCGCGATCGGCGACGACCGGCAGCGCCTCGCTCTCCGATTCGTCGAACAGCTTCAGCGTGTCGCGCACGGAGGTGTCTGCCAGCAGCATCCGGTCGGGATTGTGCAGGAGATGGCGCACGGTGCGCGGGGCGGGCTCGGCCGCCGCCTGCTCGTCCAGTGCCGGATCGGGCTCGTAGAGCGCGCCGGGCGGCACCATGCCGGCATAGGCGTCGCCGGGGCCGACGGCGACGAGGTAGTTGGTCGAGCCCGGGGGATATTTCAGCCGCGCTTCCGCGATCGTCGCATCGGCGGGGATCTTCGGCACCTCGAGACGCATCATGCTGCCGGCGGTGAGATCCCGCATCCAGCCGACGTCATGGGCGCCGCGGATGCTCTCGCCGCGCAGGTGGAAGCGCCAGGTCGCAAAGGAGAAGCCGAAGAGCCGGCGCGTGACCAGCGAGGCCGCGCCGGCGGCGCCGACTACGGCGAGCGTCAGCTTGAGGTCGCCGGTCATCTCGAGCGCGAGCAGCGCCATGGTCATCGGGCCGCCGACGATCGAGACGGCGAGCGAGCTCATGCCGACCAGGGCGAAGAGCGTCTCATGCCCGGCGAGGTTCGGGAAGGCGAGCGTCAGCACGCCGATGAAGAGCCGCCCGGTCAGCACGCCCAGCAGGAGCGAGGCGAAGAACAGGCCGCCGCGGAAGCCGGAACCGATCGAGATCGAGGACGCCAGCGCCTTCGCGACCAGAACCAGGGCGAAGAGCGCGAGATCGGTGTCGATCCCGAGATAGAGGTTGATGGCCCCGTGACCGGCGGAGAAAACCGACGGGCTCCAGATTGCGAGGGCACCGACGAGGAGGCCGCCGAAGGCCGGCCGCAGCCAGGTCGGGATCCGCGAGCGGCGGAAGCCGGCCTCGACGAAGGCGGCGGCACGCATGACGACGATGCCCGCGAGCCCGCATGCCGCGCCGAGCATGACGACGAGCGGCAGGTCGGAGACGATGATCGGCCCGATCGGCGGCACCTCGACGGCAAGCAGCGAAGGCGCGAGCAGGCTGTGCGTCACCGTCGCCATGAAGGTCGCCGCCATCACCGGCACGAAGACCGCGATCGAATAGCTGCCGAGGATCAGCTCGAAGGCATAGAATGCGCCCGTCAGCGGCGCATCGAAGGCGGCGCCGATCGCGCCACCGGCGGCGCAACCGACCATCAGCCGCATATCCGCGCGGCGCAGGCGCAGGCGCCGGCCGATATGGGAGGCGAGCCCGCTGGCGGCCTGGGTATAGCCGGCTTCGAGCCCGACCGAGCCGCCTGCGCCGCTGGAGCCCATCGTCTGGAGCGCGACGAAGACGCTGTCGCGCAGCGACATCCGGCCGCCATGCAGCGCATTGGCCTCGATCGGGTCGATCGGCTGCTTGCGCCGGCGGAAGAACAGCCAGGACGCGACGCCAATGGCGAGGCCGCCCGCGACCGGGCCCAGGAGTGCCCGCCAGGCCGGGATCGTCGTGGTGATCGAGAGGCGCTGGCCGTGCTCCAGTCCGAAGATGAGTTCGTGCAGCAGTTGCGTGGTGAATGACATCGCCAGCACGATCAGCCCGGCGAGGACGCCGACCAGCGAAGCCAGCGCGACGAGGCCGATCTCGCTGGAGCGAATGAGCGCGCGCCAGCCTTGCGGCGCATCGCCCGCCCCGGCCGGTGCTTCGGAGGCTTTCACGGTGATCACGGCAAGGCCCGTCAGGCTCGTTCGTCACGTTCGCCCGCGGTCGCATATCGCCGCGGCCAGAACAAGACGCGCAGCCGATGCCGTGAATGCGCCTGCCGCGGGGCGGCTGCGAGTATCCCCGGGAACAAGCAGTCCTCGTCCCGGGAGCGAGCGCAGCAGCGCCTCACGATGAGCGCCGGCGGGATTGCGCGTATTACGCGATCGGCACCGAGAGCCCAGTCTTGACTCGGTCCATGGCGACGAAGGTCCGAAACTTGCGGATGTTGGGGTTGGCGAAGAATAGCCGCCGCGTCAGGGCCTCATAGGCCCCCATGCTCGGCACCAGCACCACCAGCATGAAATCGACTTCGCCGGTGACGTAATAGCACTGCTGCACCTCTGGCGCCGCGAGAAAGGCCGTCTTGGCCGCATCGATATCGATGGCGGTCTCGCTGACCAGTTCGATCTCGACGAAGAGCGTGATCGGGTGGCCGAGCGCCGCGGGATCCACCACCGCGACATTGGCGCGGATCACGCCACTCGCCTCCATCCGGCGGATGCGCCGTTGCACGGCCGGGGCGGACAGGTTCACACGCTCGCCGATCACCCGCTGCGGCGTGGTGTTGTCCTGCTGGAGGATGGCAAGGATCGCACGATCGAAGGAATCGAGGTCGTAGGCGGCGGGCGCGGGCATGAAGCATCCTGCGAAACAAACTTGCGTCGAGACGGCGCAAATCCAGCGCCTTTTTCGCCCGCCTTGCAATATCTCTTCAGCAATCAGCTCGCGAGGTTGCCATGTTCCTGCTCAACCATCATCCAGACTACCGCTCCGCGCTGCACCCCGACGATGTCGCCACGCTTGGGCCCGCCGGGGCGGATGCGATAGAGGCGCATCTGGCACAGCGCCGGAACCACGTTCCGACCCCGCTGCACAGCCTGCCCGGCCTCGCCGCCGCGCTCGGGATCGGCGCCCTCTTCATCAAGGATGAAGGCCAGCGCCTCGGCCTCGGCAGCTTCAAGGCACTCGGCGGCGCGTATGCGGTGATCCGGCTGGCCCTCGAAGCGGCCTCCGCGAAGCTCGGTCGCCCGCTGAACGAAGCCGAGATGAACGATCCTGCCGTTTGCGACGTCGCCGCGCAGATGACCTTCGCCTGCGCGACCGACGGCAATCACGGCCGCTCTGTAGCCCAGGGCGCGCAGTTGCTGGGCGCCAGGGCGGTGATCTTCGTCCATGGCGGTGTCAGCGACGAACGGGTCGCGGCCATCGCCCGCTTCGGCGCGGAGATGGTGCGGGTCTCCGGCACCTATGACGATTCCGTCGTCGAAGCCGCGCGCGTCGCCACCGAACGCGGCTGGACCATCGTCTCCGATACCTCCTGGGACGGTTATGAGCGCATCCCCGGGCTGGTGATGCAGGGCTACACGGCCATTGCACGCGAGGGCTTGGTGCAAATGCCGGCGCGGCCGACCCATGTCTTCGTGCAGGCGGGCGTCGGCGGCATCGCGGCCGCGCTCGCCGCCCAGATGCAGACGCGCTTCGGCGCGGAGCGGCCGTTCTTCACCGTCGTCGAGCCATCGCGCGCGGCGTGCGTCTTCGAGGCGGCGCGGCAGGGCCGGCCGGTCAAGATCGCCCATGGCGCACCGACGGTGATGGCGATGCTCGAATGCTACGATCCCTCGCCGCTGGCGCTGCGCGTGCTCTATCGCGCCGCCGATGCCTTCCTGACGGCCGAGGATTCGGATGCCGTCGAGGCGATGAACCGCCTCGCCCGTCCGGCGGCCGGCGATCCGGCCATCGTTGCCGGCGAAAGCGGCGCGGCTGGCCTGGCCGGGCTCCTTGCCGCGCTCCGCAACCCGGAGACGCGTGCCGCGCTGAAGCTCGACACCTCCTCGCGCGTCTTCCTGGTCAACACCGAGGGCGCCACCGACCCGGCGCGCTATGCCGAGCTGGTCGGGCTCGAAGCGGCCGAGGTCGCGGCATGAGCCTCTCGCCCGGCAGCGAGCGGCTGACACTCCATTCGCAAAGCCATTCGCCCTATGCGCGCAAGACCATCGTCTTCGCGCATGAGGCCGGCATCGCCGACCGCCTCGCCATCATCGATCAGGAAACCAGCCCGACCAACCGCAACCCGGCCGTCTTCGCGGTCAATCCGCTCGGCAAGGTGCCGGTGCTGATCACGCCGGAAGCGGGGGCGATCTTCGATTCGCTGGTGATCTGCGACTATCTGGACGGCCTGCATGGCGGCCCGCGGCTCATCCCTTCCACCGGGCCGGAACGCTGGCACGCCCTGCGCCTGCATGCCGTCGCGCAAGGCCTGTGCGATGCCGGCATTGCGCTGCGCTGGGAGACGCAGCGCCGGCCCGAGCCCCTGCGCTACCCGCCGCTCCAGGCGGGGCAGACGGCGAAGCTCGTCGAGTCCTATGACCTGCTGGAAGCGCAGGCACCGTTCGATGGACCGATCGGTATCGGACAGATCGGGCTGGCCACGGCGCTGGCCTGGCTCGCATTCCGGGTGCTGCCGGATTTCCGCATCGGACGCCCCCGGCTGACGCGCTGGTACGACGCCTTCTCGCAGCGGCCATCGATGCGCGCGACGGCCTATCACGGCGAGACACAGGACGGCCCGGCAGCCATCGCCATTGCCGGATGAGCGGCTGACGTCGTAGCAGGGGCCGCGGCCCGCTCCGGCCGTGCCGGAGATCGCGCATGAAGCTTCGTCCCGATACGCTCGCGATGACCGCCGTCCTCGCCATGCTGACGGCGCTCGGCCCGCTCTCGACCGATTTCTACCTGCCCTCGCTGCCCGAGATCGCACGCGTGATGCAGACGGACGTCGCCGGCGCGCAGGCTACGCTCTCCTCCTTCCTGTTCGGCTTCGCCGCCGGCCAGATATTCTGGGGGCCGCTCTCCGACAGGCTGGGCCGCAAGCCGATCCTGCTCGCCGGGCTCGGGCTGTTTTCGGTGGCGACGCTGGCCTGTGCCTTCGCGCCCTCGATCGAGGCCCTGACCCTGGCGCGAGCCCTGCAGGCGCTCGGCGCATCCGGGCCGATCGTGCTCGGCCGCGCGATGGTGCGGGACCTCTATGACGGCGTGCGCGCCGGGCGCGAGCTCGCGCGGATGGGCATGTTCATGGGGCTGGTGCCAGCGGTCGCGCCGGTGATCGGTGGCGTGCTGCAGACCGCCTTCGGCTGGCGCTCGACCTTCCTGGCCTCGCTCGCCTTCGGCTTCGCCCTGATCCTCGTCATTGTCACGGTCATGCCGGAGACGCTGCGTGCCCGCTCCCCGCAACCGCTCTCGCCGATCGCGATCTTCCGGGGATTCGGCGTGCTGCTGCGCAACCGCGCCTTCCGCGTCTATGTCGCGCTGACGGCGCTGGCCTATGCAGGCCTGTTCGCCTTCATATCCGGCTCGTCCTTCGTGCTGATCGGCATATACGGGCTGACGCCGGTGCAGTTCGGCTTCTCCTTCGGCTTCGGCGTGCTCGGTTTCATCCTCGGGACGATCCTCGCGCAACGCCTTGTCGGACGGCGCGGCATGGACATCGTGATCGGCATCGGCGTCGCCTGCCTGGCCGGCGGCGGGCTCGCCATGCTGGTCTGCGTGCTCACCGGCCTCGGCGGAGCTGCCGGCGTCGTCGTGCCGATGGCGCTCTACGCCTGCGGCGTCGGGCTGACCATGCCGCAGGCCCAGGCCTCGGCGATGATGCCGTTTCCGGACCGGGCCGGGGCGGCCTCATCCTTCAACGGCCTGTGCCAGATGCTGCTGTCGGCCTGTGTCGGGCTGCTCGTCGGCCATATGCTCAGGGACGCGGCGCTGCCGCTGCCCCTGGTGATGTCCGCGCTCGGCGTCGCCGCCCTGGTGCTGTTCCATGCGACACACGCCATCCGGGCGACGAAGGCCTAGGCGTCAGCCGCCGAAGAGCCGCTCGAAGAAGTTGCGCTCCTGTGGCGCCGGCCTGACCCAGGCCCGGTCAGATCCGGCAGGCTGGGCCGGCGCCGGAGCGCCGGCATCCGCTACCGGCGCGCCGTCCAGGATCGTCTTCGGCGCGCCCTGCCAGAGGCCGCCCGGCAGCGGAATGGGCTGAGCGCCGGCATGCGCCGCCTTCATGTACTTGCCCCAGATCTCGCCGGGCAGGCCGGCACCTGTGACGCGCTTCATCTTCGAGTTGTCGTCGTTGCCGACCCAGACGGCCGTCACGAGCTTGGCCGTGAAGCCGACGAACCACGCGTCGCCGTAATCCTGCGTCGTCCCCGATTTGCCGCCGACCTGCCAGCCCGGGATGTTGAACTTGCTGCCCGTGCCACCGTTCATCACGCCGTTGAACATCGTGTCCATCATCGCGAGGTGCTGCGGCTGGATGACCTGGCCGAGGCCCGCGGCCTTGCGGGCATAGACGACCTTGCCACTGGTCTGGCGCACCTCGCGGATGACATAGGGCAGGACCGACTGGCCGCCATTGGCGAAGGTCGCGTAGGCAGCGGTCATCTCCAGCGGCGTCACCTCCGAGGTGCCGAGCGCCAGCGACAGGTTCGGCTGCAATGCCGAGGAGATGCCGAGGCGCTGGGCGGTGCGGACGACTTCCTTGGGCGTCACCTCTTGGATCAGCCGAGCGGACACCGTGTTGAGCGAATGCTGCATCGCAGTCGCCAGCGTCACCGGGCCGCGGAAAGTGCGCGAATAGTTCTCGGGTTCCCAGCCCTTGATCGAGACCGGCGAGTCGTCGCGGATCGTGTCCGGCGTCATGCCCTTCTCGATCGCCGTCAGATAGACGAAGGGCTTGAAGGAAGAGCCCGGCTGGCGCCGCGCCGCGGTCGCGCGGTTGAACTGGCTCTTGGTGTAGTCGCGCCCGCCGATCAGGGCGCGGATCGCACCGTCCGGCGCCAGCGACACCACCGCCCCTTGCGAGGCGTTGAGCTTCGACCCTTGCGCCGAGAGCGCGTCGACCAGGATCGTCTCGGCCGAGCTCTGCAGCTTGGTGTCGAGGGTGGTGAGCACAGTGACGTCGCCCTCGACCGCGCCGATGAAGTCGTCGAGCACGTCCATGACATAGTCGGCGGCGTAGTTGACCGAGCCGGCACCGACCCGCTCGGGCACCTCGGCCGGCGTGGTCAGCGCCGTCTTGGCCGCCGCCTGTGTGATGAAGCCCTGATCGGTCATGGCGGCGATCACGAGTTGCGCCCGCTTCTCGGCCAGATCTGGATTACGGTTCGGCGCCAGCCGCGACGGGGCCTGAACGAGGCCGGCCAGCATCGCCGCCTCGGCGATCGTCACCGAGCGCGCCGACTTGTTGAAGTAGCGCTGCGCCGCCGCCTCGACGCCGTAGGCGCCCGAGCCGAAATAGACGCGGTTGAGATAGAGCTCGAGGATCTGGTCCTTGGTGTAGGTCCGCTCCAGCCAGAGCGCCAGGATCGCCTCCTGGATCTTGCGGGCCGCCGTGCGCTCCTGCGTCAGAAACAGGTTCTTGGCGAGCTGCTGGGTCAGGGTCGAGCCGCCCTGCGCCACGCCACGGCCGCGCAGGTTGGTGACGAGCGCGCGGGAGATGCCGATCGGGTCGATGCCGAAATGCTCGTAGAAGCGGCGGTCCTCGATCGCGACGAAGGCCTTCGGCAGATAGGGCGGGATCTCGCCGATGGTGACGGTGCGCCCGCCGGTCTCGCCGCGATTGGCGAGGAGCGAGCCGTCGGCAGCGAGGATGGCGATGTTCGGTGGCCGCTTCGGCACGGTGAGCTGGTCGATCGGCGGCAGCTGCGAGGCGTGATAGGCGATGAAGCCGCCGAGCCCGATGGCGCACCACAGGCCGAGCACCATCGTCCAGTAGAACAGGCCGCCCAGCAGCGAACGCCGCCGCCGGCCGCGGCGCTTGCCTCCGCCTCCGCCGCTGCGCTTGTTGCGCACGGGCTGGCTGCGCGGCTGCGGACGCGGCGCAGCGCGATGGCGATGGAGCGGGCGATCGTCGTCAGAAAGGCGCATGTCGAAATCGTCGCGGCTCGCGCCGCTCTCTTCATCGAAGGACGGCTCGCGCCGCTCGCCCCGTTTGATCCGGTCGTTCATCCTGTCCCGTTCGGCCGACACGCCGCCTTGGAATGCGGTCAAGTCTCTGGGGATTCAAACATGGCGCTTTTAAGGGACGGTTAAGGGTGCACTGCGGCGCCGAGGACACACCTGTCGCGAGAACGTGATCGAACTTGCAGTCACGCAAACGAAAACATCATCAATCGGGATATTGCGCAAAATCAAGCTGCTCGCCTAGAAGGCGGAACTGGAAACGCCCTGCTTCATTTGCCTTTCGATATCGACAGCGAAGGACCTCCGCATGCAGTCTCTGAATTCGCTCAGCCGCTACGCGCCCTATGCCCTCGGGCTACTGCGCATCTTCGCCGCGCTGAGCTTCATCTCGCACGGCACGCAGAAGCTGTTCGGCTTCCCGGTTCCCCCGTCCTGGGGCATGCCTGCCGCGATGACGCTGCCCTGGATCGCGGGCGTTCTGGAGGTCGTGGGCGGCACGCTCGTGCTCGTCGGCTTCCTGACCCGTCCCGCCGCCTTCGTCCTGTCAGGCATGATGGCCGTCGCCTACTGGATGGCCCATGGCCCGAAGAGCTTCTACCCGCTGCTGAACGGCGGCGAGCCGGCGATGCTGTTCTGCTTCATCTTCCTCTACATCGCCGCGGCGGGCCCCGGCGCCTTCGCCATCGAATCCCGCAAGGGCTGACGGCCGGCGAGGCCCGCCCAAAGGGACGGGCCTTTTTTTCATGCCGAGGCAACGGTATCAGACCGCGGCCGAGATCCAGCGCGAAAGATCGCTCTTGGGTGCAGCGCCGACCTTCTGCGAGGCGAGCTTTCCGTCCTTGAACAGCATCAGCGTCGGGATCGAGCGGATGCCGAACTGGGCCGGAATCTGCTGATTCTCGTCGACGTTCATCTTGACGATCTTGACCTTGCCGTTCAGCTCCGTCGCGATCTCCTCAAGGGCTGGGCCGATCATGCGGCAGGGGCCGCACCATTCCGCCCAGAAATCGACCACGACGGGCTCGGAGGAATTCAGGACATCGGCCTCGAAGCTCTGATCGGTTACCTTGCTCGTTGCCATGACTGGCTGCCTTTCGGTTTTTCAACGGGCGGCAGAGCCACCCTTCGCCAGCGAAGCTATGAACGCCCGCCCCTCCGGTCAAGGCGCGTGCACTGCAGGGCAGAGGCGAGACGGGCGCGTCACGACCCGCTTGAAACCAGGCTCGCCCCGACATTGATCGCCATCGCCAGGATCGAGGTGTTGAAGACGAAGGCGAGGATCGAATGCAGCAGCACGACGCCGCGCGCCTCGCGCGTGGTCACGCCGACGTCCGAGGTCTGCGAGGTGCAGCCGATCGTGTAGGAGAAGTACAGGAAATCGACATAGTCCGGATCGCTCTCGCCCGGAAAGTCGAGACAGGGTTCCTTCTTGCCGCCGCGGTAATAGACGCCGGCGTAATGCAGCGTGAAGAAGGCGTGCAGCAGCGCCCATGAACACAGGATCGTGACACCGCCAAGCGCCAGATGAAGCCCGCGCTCTGCAGCAGGCACCGCGGCGATGCCGGTGAGTTGCACCACGATGGCCACAAGGCTCGTGCTCGCGGCCAGGCAGGCGATGATCAGGATCGCGAAGGCACCCTCGTCCTGGCGCTCGGCCCGCGCACGGATCTCGTCGACCGTTTCCGAGAACATGGTCGAGGCGAGCAGGCCGAGATAGAGCACCGT
>NZ_JBIWYK010000072.1:0-9803 GCF_044752385.1 Allobosea sp. CER48
TTCCCTGCAAAGGCCTGTATCAAAATGGCTTCCTCCGATGCCCTCGCTCCGGTCTTCGATCATATCGAAGCCAACCGCAGCGCCTTCCTCGACCGGCTGATCGCCTATATGCGGCACCCGAGCATCAGCGCCGAGAACATCGGCATCGCCGAGGTCGGGGCATTGTTGGTCGACATGCTGACGCAGATCGGCCTCGAGACGAGCCTCATGCCGACCGAAGGCCATCCCATGGTCGTCGCGCGCTGGGAGAAGGCGCCGGGCAAGCCCACGGTTCTGCTCTACGGCCACTACGACGTGCAGCCGCCGGACCCGCTCGACAAGTGGATCTCCCCTCCCTTCGAGCCCACCATCCGCGACGGCCGCCTCTATGCGCGCGGAGTAGGCGACAACAAGGGCCAGCACTTCGCCCAGATCCTGGCGATCGAATCCCACCTCAAGATCCATGGCGAGCTGCCCTGCAACGTCATCCTGCTGCTGGAGGGCGAGGAAGAGATCGGCAGCCCGCGCATCGCCGGCTTCGTGCGCGCCAACCAGGCGCTGCTGAAGGCCGATCTCGCCGTCACCGCGGACGGGCCGCGCCATGCCAGCGGTGCGCCGACGATCAAGTTCGGCTCGCGCGGCGTGGTCTCCTTCGACCTGCGCTGCCGCCACGCCAGCCGCGACGTCCATTCCGGCAATTTCGGCGGCGTGGTGCCGAACCCGATCTGGACGCTGGTCCACCTGCTCGCCACCATGAAGAACGAGGCGGGCGAAATCACCATCGACGGGCTTCACGACGACGTCGAACCCGCGACCGCCGAGGACATCGAAGCGATCAAGCGCCTGCCGCTCGACATCGACGCGTTCAAGCAGGGCCTGGGCCTCAAGCGCCTCGACGCGCCGCTCGATCGGCCCTTCTACGACCGCCTCTGCTTCCAGCCGACGCTGACGATCAACGGCTTCCATGGCGGCTATGGCGGGCCGGGCACCAAGACCGTGCTGCCGAACGAGGCGCTGGTGAAATGCGACATCCGCCTCGTCGAGGCACAGGACCCGGAGGACATCCTCCGCAAGGTCCGAGCCCATGTCGAGAAACATGCGCCGGAGGTCGAATTCATCGTCGAGGAGACCGGCATGTGGCCCTCCAAGACGCAGATCGCCTCGGCCTATACCGCGCCGCTGCGCCGCGCCTTCGTCGCCGCCCATGGCGAGGAGCCGCTGCTGATCCCTGCCGGCTTCGGCAGCCTGCCGAACTACGTCTTCACCAAGATCCTCGGCATCCCCGCCTATGTCACGCCCTATGCCAACCATGACGAGGCGAACCACGCGCCGAACGAGAACATGACGCTGGACTGCTTCCAGAGCGGCATCCGGACGGGCGCCGCGCTGTTGCACGAACTCGGGCAGCTGCAGGACAAGGGCTGACGGCCCGGCCCTAGGAGGCCGGCGCTTCGCCGCCGGCCTTGCCTCTCAGCACGAAGACGAGGCCGGCGAGGCTCATCAGCGCCAGGCAGAACCAGGTCAGCGCATAGATCAGGTGCGTATTGCGGAAGCTGACCTGGGTCATGCCGCCCTGCGGCAACGGGCCGGGCTCGCTGGCCGTGTCGGCATCGACGAAATAGGGGGCGAGCTCGCCCAGCCCGCGCGCCGTTGCGATCGCGGCGACGTCGCGCGAGTACCAGCGCCCGGCGGCCGGGTCGTTGTAACGCAGGAATCCGCCGGCCGGCTCGGTGAGGCGCAACAGCCCGACCACCCTCGCCTGTTCGCCCGCAACCCGGCGCCTCTGCTCGGCTCCTCGCCTGTCTTCCGGAACGAAACCGCGATTGACGAGGACGGTGAAGCCGCCATCGCTCCGGAACGGCGCCATCACCCAGAAACCGGGGCCGCGCTCGGTCACGGCCATCGTCAGCGTCTCCGGCGCATCGAGATAGCGGCCCTGTAGCGCGACCCGGCGATATTCGGCGCCGTCGGCGTCGATCGTGGGCCATTGCGCCGGCCCCGGCGCAGCAACAGGTTCCGCATGGATTCGCGCTTCGACACGGGCGATCAGATCAAGCTTCCAGCTGCGCCGCTGGACCTGCCAGACGCCGAGCCCGGCTGCGACCAGCGCGACCAGCGCCAGGACAGACGCAAAGACCACGCGCCCGGCGCCTCCACGGCGCCTTCCGGCCACAGCCACGGACAAGCGCGGCCCCCTCACATCCTGTGCATGTCGGGCATCATGTTGGTGTTGAGGTGGTACATCACCCATAGCGAGCCCGAGAGCGCGATCACCACGATGATGATCGTGAAGATCAGGGCCATCATGCTCCAGCCCTCCTCCGCACGGCTGTTCATGTGCAGGAAGTAGACCATGTGGACGACGATCTGCACGGCGGCGAAGGCCATGATCACGATAGCCGTCAGCGTCGAGTTGCCGAGCACGTCGTTCATGACGAGCCAGAACGGGATCGCGGTCAGGACGACCGAGAGCAGGAAGCCCGTGATGTAGCCGCGCAGGCTGCCATGCGGCTGGGCGCCATGGCCGCCGTGCCCGTCGTGATGCTCGGCTTGGTTCCCGCCAGCGCTCATTTCAGCACGCCCATCAGATAGACGAAGGTGAAGACGCCGATCCAGACGACGTCGAGGAAATGCCAGAACATGCTGAGGCACATCAGCCGGCGGCGATTGGCCTCGATCAGCCCGCGCCGCCGAACCTGGACCATCAGCACCGTCAGCCAGATCAGGCCGAAGGTGACGTGCAGCCCGTGCGTGCCGACCAGCGTGAAGAAGGAGGACAGGAAGGCGCTGCGCATCGGCGTCGCGCCCTCATGGATCAGGTGCGCGAATTCGTAGAGCTCGATCGCCAGGAAGGCGAGGCCGAAGAGCCCGGTGACGACCAGCCAGCCCTGCATCGCCGCCTGCCGGCCCTTGTCCATCGCCAGCATGGCGAAGCCATAGGTGATCGACGAGAACAGCAGCATCGCGGTGTTGATCGCGACCAGCCTGAGATCGAACAGGTCGGCGCCGGACGGCCCGGCGGCATAATTGCGCCCGAGCACCCCGAAGGTCGCGAAGAGGACTGCAAAGACCAGGCAGTCGCTCATCAGGTAGAGCCAGAAGCCGAGCATGGTCGAGCCGCCGGAGTGCTCGTGCTCGTCTTCCGTGACGTAGAACGCCGGAACGCCGTTCGCAGCCTGCGTGTCCGCTGTCGCCTTAGCCATCATCGTCCCTCAGGCCCGGCCCAGCTGTTCCGTGCGCGAATCCTCTTCGCGCAGAACGGCTTCGGCAGGGATGTGGAAGTCGCGGTCGTAGTTGAAGGTATGCGCGATCGTCGTGGCCAGGACGCCGATGAAGGTCAGCGCAGCCAGCCACCAGATGTACCAGATCAGAGCGAAGCCGCAGATCGTCGCCAAGCCGGCGATGATCAACCCGGCGCCCGTATTCCGCGGCATGTGGATCGGCCGGAAGCCGCCGAGCGGGCGCGTGTAGCCGCGCTTCTTCATGTCGGCCCAGGCGTCGAGGTCATGCACGATCGGCGTGAACGCGAAGTTGTAGGCCGGCGGCGGCGAGGAGGTCGACCACTCCAGCGTGCGGCCATCCCACGGGTCACCCGTGGTGTCGCGCAGCTGCTCGCGGCGCAGGACGCTCACGGCGATCTGGATGATGAAGCAGAGGATGCCGAGCGCGATCAGCCCCGCGCCGACCGCCGCGATCACGAACCAGATCTGCAGTGACGGATCCTCGAAGCGGCTGAGCCGCCGCGTCACGCCCATCAGGCCGAGGATGTAGAGCGGCATGAAGGCGACGTAGAAGCCGATGACCCAGAACCAGAACGAGAGCAGGCCCCAGAACCGGTCCAGCTTGAACCCGAAGGCCTTCGGGAACCAGTAGGCGATGCCTGCGAAGACACCGAAGACCACGCCGCCGATGATGACGTTATGGAAGTGGGCGATCAGGAACAGGCTGTTGTGCAGCACGAAATCGGCCGGCGGCACTGCGAGCATCACGCCGGTCATGCCGCCGATGACGAAGGTCAACATGAACGCTACGAGCCACATCATCGGCAGCTCGAAGCGGATGCGGCCGCGATACATCGTGAACAGCCAGTTGAAGATCTTCGCGCCCGTCGGGATCGAGATGATCATCGTGGTGATGCCGAAGAAGGAGTTCACGCTGGCGCCCGAGCCCATCGTGAAGAAATGGTGCAGCCAGACGAGGTAGGACAGGATCGTGATGACCACCGTCGCATAGACCATCGAGGCATAGCCGAAGAGGCGCTTGCCGCAGAAGGTCGATGCCACCTCCGAATATACGCCGAAGATCGGCAGGATCAGGATGTAGACCTCGGGATGGCCCCAGATCCAGATCAGGTTCACGTACATCATCGGGTTGCCGCCGAGATCGTTCGTGAAGAAATTTGTGCCGACATAGCGGTCGAGCGTCAGCAGCGCGAGCGTGGCGGCCAGGATCGGGAAGGTCGCCACGATCAGCACGTTGGTGCACAGCGACGTCCAGGTGAAGACCGGCATCCGCATCATGTCCATCCCGGGCGCGCGCATCTTCACGATGGTCGCGATCAGGTTGACGCCGGACAGGGTCGTACCCACGCCCGCGATCTGCAGGGCCCATAGGTAATAGTCCATGCCCACCCCGGGCGAGTAGGCTGCCCCGGAAAGCGGCGGATAGGCGAGCCAGCCGACCTTTGCGAATTCGCCGACGAAGAGCGAGGCCATCACCAGCACCGCACCGCCGACCGTCATCCAGAACGAGAAATTGTTGAGGAAGGGGAAGGCGACGTCGCGCGCGCCGATCTGCAGCGGCACCACATAGTTCATCAGGCCGGTGACGAAGGGCATCGCCACGAAGAAGATCATGATGACGCCATGCGCCGTGAAGATCTGGTCGTAATGGTGCGGCGGCAGATAGCCCTCGTTGCCGGCGAACGCGATCGCCTGCTGGCCGCGCATCATCACCGCGTCGGCGAAGCCGCGCAGCAGCATGATGACGCCGAGGATCATGTACATGATCCCGATCTTCTTGTGGTCCACGCTGGTGAACCACTCGTGCCAGAGATAGCCCCAGAGCTTGTAGCGGGTCACCAGCGCCACGAGGGCGAGGCCGCCGAGCGCGACCGCTGCGAACGTCCCGATCAGGATCGGCTCGTGATAGGGGATCGCCTCGAGCGTGAAGCGTCCGAAGATCAGCTTCCACCAGTCGGGATAGGAGGTCATGGTTCCCTCGGCACGCTAGCGAAAGCGCTTCAGTTGGCGACGCGAGCGGTGACGCCCGCAGTGCCGTAGACATCGGTCGGCGTGCAGATCGCCGTCACGAAGGGGCGCGGCGGCATCGGCTGGCCGCCGCGGCGCACGCTCTTGTCGTATTCGAGCTGCGCGACGATATGGATGCCCTCCTTGCCGCCGCCGCCCTTGGCGTCCATCGCCATCATGTCGCGCGTGCACATCTTGGCCCGGTCCACGCACATGTTGAGGATGGCGCTGAAGAGATCGGACGGGATGTCGCGGAACAGCCGCACCGGCTCGCGCTCGCTCGGCCGCTCCAGCACGAGATACTCCTCGCGCCCCAGCACGCTGCCGCTGCGGATCGCGCCCTGCACCCAGTCGCCGAAGCCCTTCTCGTCGACGCCGCGGAAGCGGAAGCGCATGTCCGAGAAGCCGGCGCCGCTGTAGTTTGCGGAGAACCCTTCGAAATCGCCGGGGTGGTTGATCACGGCGTTGAGCCGCGTCTGCATGCCCGGCATGGCGTAGATCTGGCCGGCAAGCGCCGGGATGAAGAGCGAGTTCATCACCGAGGACGAAGTGATGCGGAACTCGATGGGCTGATCGACCGGAGCAACGACCTCGTTCAGCGAGGCAATGCCCTGCGCCGGATAGAGGAACAGCCATTTCCAGTCGAGCGCCACCACCTGGATCACCAGAGGCTCTTTCTTCGGAGAGGTCTCACCGGCCTTGGCCGCGATGGCCTGCTTGCTGGCGCTGATGCGGTCGAGCGGGCGATAGGGATCGAGCAGATGCGTGCCCATCCAGGTCATCGCGCCGATGACGATGATGATCAGCAGCGGCACCGACCAGATCACCACTTCGAGCGGCAGCGAATGGTTCCATTCCGGATCGTAGGAGGCTTTCGCCGAGGCGCGGTAGCGCCAGGCGAAGAAAATCGTCAGCGCCATCACCGGGATGATGATCAGGAGCATCAGCGCCGTGGAGGCGAGCAGGAGGTTTCGCTGCTGCACCGCAATATCGCCGGACGGCGATAGCAGCACCATCTGGCAGCCGCCGAGCAGTGCAAAGACCGGCAGAACCGCTAAGAATCGAAAGATCCGCAAGAGACTCGAGACCTCCCTCGTATGGGAACAGCCGTTCTCTATTCCCATTCTTTCGCACCGCACATCGGACAATCTGTCCCATTGCGGCAGTTTGACGGGTAGCTTCTATCCACCGTATCCATTTGTATGAGGTGCGGGCAAGCCCGGTCCTTCCGGCCTGTCTGCGAGCGAGGAATTCGCGGCCATGAGCGCTGATGCAGCGACCCATTCATCGGGCCATCTGACGGACGAGCACGGGCGGGACCATGTCACGCCCGCCGACATCGCGCTCGGCGTCATCATCGGGCGGACGTCGGAGTATTTCGATTTCTTCGTCTTCGGCCTCGGCTGCGTGCTGGTCTTTCCCGAGCTGGTCTTCCCCTTCGTCGACCGCCTGACCGGAACGCTCTACGCCTTCGGCATCTTCGCCCTGGCTTTCGTGACGCGCCCGTTCGGCTCCGTCCTGTTCTTCGCGATCGACCGTCGCTACGGCCGCGGCACCAAGCTCACCGTAGCTCTGTTCCTGCTCGGTGGCTCGACGGCCGCCATCGCCTTCCTGCCGGGCCACGAGACGATCGGCATCTGGTCCGTCGTCGTCCTCGCCGGCTTCCGCCTGCTGCAGGGCATCGCGCTGGGTGGCGCCTGGGACGGGCTGTCGTCGCTGCTCGCCCTCAACGCTCCGCCGAATCGCCGCGGCTGGTATGCCATGCTGCCGCAGCTCGGCGCGCCCTTCGGCTTCATCCTCGCCGCCGGTCTCTTCGCCTATTTCGAGGGCGCGCTGTCGAAGGAGGATTTCCTGAGCTGGGGCTGGCGCTATCCCTTCTTCGTCGCGCTGACCATCAATGTCGTCGCGCTGTTCGCCCGCTTGCGCATGGTCGCCACGCATGAATTCGCCGAGCTCATGGAAACGCGCGAACTGATGCCGGTGCCGGTGTCCGAACTTCTCCGGACCCATGGGCGCACCATCGTGCTCGGCGCCTTCGTGCCGCTGGCGAGCTTCGCGCTCTTCCACCTCGTCACCATCTTCCCGGTAAGCTGGATCAACCTCTTCACCGACCGCTCGGTCTCGGAATTCCTGCTGGTACAAGCGGCCGGCGGCGTCGTCGGCGCCGGCGCGATCGTCACTTCCGGCCTGATCGCCGACCAGATCGGCCGCCGCAACACGCTGCTTCTCTCCGGCGCGATGATCGCGCTGTTCAGCCTGTCCAGCATCGTCGCGCCGCTGCTCTTCGGCGACAGCCTCGCCGGCCAGACGATCTACGTCATCATCGGCTTCGGCCTGCTCGGCCTGTCCTATGGACAGACCGCAGGCGCCGTCGCTTCGAGCTTCGGCACGCAGTACCGCTATACCGGCGCGGCGCTGACCTCCGACTTTGCCTGGCTCATCGGCGCAGGCTTCGCCCCGCTGGTGGCTCTCACCGTATCCAGCGCGTTCGGCCTCGCCTGGGTCGGCATCTACCTGCTTTCCGGCGCGCTCTGCACGCTGGCAGCACTGGCGATCGACCGCAGGCTGGAGCGCAGCTACGGCTGAGCCGTAGCTGCCAGGCCCGGCGATCCGCCCTGGGTCAGCGCCCGGTCCAGTTCGGCGGGCGCTTGCCGAGGAAGGCCTCCATGCCTTCGCGGAAATCGGCGCTGGTGTAGCAAAGCGTCACCAGATCGCGGCCATCGACCCCATCTGCCGCCGCTGCGGTCAGGCGGCGCATGGCCTCCTTGGTCGCGCGCATCGTGAGCGGCGCGTGGCTCGCGACGATCTGCGCCAGCTCGCTCGCGCGTGCCATCAGCGCGGCATGGTCCGGCAACAGCTCGCTATAGAGCCCGACACGCCGCCCCTCCTCCGCCTCGACGAGCCGGGCGGTGAAGACGATGTCCTTGACCAACGCCGGCCCGAGCAGCGCGAAGAGCCGCGCGTAGTTCTCCATCGACAGGCAGTTGCCGAGCGTCCGCGCGATCGGGAAGCCGAAGCGTGCGGTGACTGTCGCGATCCGCAGGTCGCAGGACAGCGCGATGCTGGCGCCGCCCCCGGTGACGGCGCCGGAGATCGCGGCGAGCGTCGGCACCGGGCACCGTTCGATCGTGCCGATCACCTTCTCGATGCGCTCCTCGTAGGCCAGCGCATCCCCGGCGCCGGAAAAGGCGCGGAACTGCGAGATGTCGGTGCCGGCACCGAAGGCCTTGTCGCCCGCGCCGGTCATGACGATCACGCGCGGATCGCCATGGGCTGCCGGGTCCCGGCAGATCTCGGCGATGCGCTCATACATCGCGAAGGTCAGCGCATTGCGCGCCTGCGGCCGGTTGAGCGTGATCGTGCCGACCCCGTTCTCGACCGCATACAGAATTTCGTCGCTCACTCCGGCCTCCGTCAGATCACGCCTTCGGCCCGCAGCTTCGCGAGGCCTGCTTCGTCATAGCCGAGTTCGGCCAGTATCTCGTCATTGTGCTGCCCCGCCTTCGGCGTCGGCGTCGCGACGTCGGCGGGCGTGCGCGAGAGCGTCACCGGCTGGCCGACGAGGCGGATGTCTCCGAGATCGGGATGGCTCAGCGGCTTGGCGATGCCGAGATGGCGCACCTGCGGATCCTCGAACATCTGGTCGACCGCATAGATCGGCCCGGCCGGCACGCCATGCGCCTCCATGGCCTCCAGCCAGTCCGCACTGTCCGCCGCCGCGAAGCGCTCCTCGATCATCTCCCGGAGTTGCGGGCGGTGGTCGAAACGCTTCTCCATGGTGTCGAAGCGCGAGTCGGCGCCCCATTCCGGCCGTTCCACGGCGCGGCAGAAGCAGCGCCATTGCTCCTCGCCGCCGACGCCGAGATTGATCGCGCCGTCGCGTGTCCTGTAGACGCCCATCGGCGTGGAGTACGGATGGTCGTTGCCGGCCTGAGGCGGCACCGAGCCCTCGACGAGATAGCGCGCGGCCTGGAAATCCATCATCGCGATCTGGGCTTCGAGCAGCGAAGTCTGGACCCATTGGCCCTTGCCGGAGGTCGCGCGCTCCTGCAGCGCCACCAGCGCACCGACGGCACCGTAGATCCCTGCCGAGGAATCGGCGAGCGCTATGCCGGCCCTCACCGGCCCCTGCCCCGGCAGGCCGGTCACCGACATCATCCCGCCCATGCCCTGCGCGATCTGGTCGAAGCCGGCGCGGGTCCGATACGGCCCCGACTGGCCGAAGCCCGAGATCGAGACGAGGATCAGGCGTGGATTGCGCGCGTGCAGCGTCTCGAAATCGAGGCCGAGCCGCTCCTTCACATCAGGCCGGAAGTTCTCGACGAGCAGGTCCGCCTCGTCGACGAGCTTCATCAGGATCGCCCTGCCCTCGGCCGTCTTCAGGTTCAGCGCCAGGGAGCGCTTGTTGCGATGCAGGTTCTGCATGTCGTAGCCGAGGCGCGGCCCACTCATATTCTCGTTCGGATCGACGCCCGGCGGGCTTTCCACCTTGATCACGTCGGCGCCGAAATCGGCGAAGACCCGCACGCAGGTCGGCCCCGCCCGCACGCGGGTCAGATCCAGAACCTTCAGCCC
>NZ_JBIWYK010000073.1:0-9738 GCF_044752385.1 Allobosea sp. CER48
CCGACAAGCGGGGCCGTATCCTCGGCGTCACCATCGTCGGTGCGGGTGCCGGCGAGCTGATCGCGCCGTGGTGCGTCGCCGCAGGGGCCGAGCTTACGATTCAGAGCATGGCCGGGGTCGTGATGCCGGCGCTCGCCCGCTCGGACGCCTCGCGCCGCGCGGCACTATCCTTCCATGTTCCGTCGACGACGAATCCTCGCCTGCGGCGCTTGATCGGCTTTTTGCGGCGTTTCGGCTAAGATCGGCGTCGATGCTCCAACCCGGCCTGCCCAGGAACGATCTGTCGATCAGTCAGCCGCGCGGCCTGACCCGCCTCGGTCTGTCGGCCAAGCTGCTGCTGGTTACCGTGCTCTTCGTCATGCTGGCGGAGGTCGTGATCTACCTTCCCTCCATCGCGAACTTCCGGCGCAACTGGCTGCATGACCGAATCGCCGCGGCGCAGGTCGCGGCGCTGGTTCTGGAGGGGGCGCCCGAGGACGGTTTGCCGGAAGGCAGCGAGAACCGGCTGCTGATGGGTGTCGGCGCCCGATCGATCGCGGCGCGCGTCGGTGGCGCGCGCCGGCTGCTCAGTCTCGATTCGATGCCGCCCCCGGAAGTCTCCCGCTCGATCGACCTGCGCAATCTCAGCTGGATCAACGCGATCGAAGAAGCCGTTGCGGTGCTCGTCGCACCTGCGACCATGCCGATCCGCGTGGTCGGCGAGGCAGTCGGCGGTGCCGACTTCGTCGAGATCATCATCGATGAAGCCCCGCTGCGACGGGCGATGCTGAAATTCTCATGGAGCCTGCTGCTGATCTCGCTGCTGATCACCGGGCTGACGGCGCTCGCGGTCTACATCGCGCTGAACGCGCTGATCATCGGCCCGATCAGACGCCTCGCGGCGAACGTCATGGAGTTCGAGGCCGATCCCGAGAATCCACAGCGCATCATAGAACCCTCGCTGCGCGCCGACGAGATCGGCGAGGCCGAGCGCGCGCTCGCCCGCATGGAAGAGACGCTCGCCGGCGAGCTGCGCACAAAGAAGCATCTCGCAGAGCTCGGCCTGGCCGTCTCCAAGATCAACCATGACCTGCGCAACATGCTGGCGGCAGCGCAGCTCATGTCCGACCAGTTGATCGAGACCCGCGACGCCAAGATCCGCCGCTTCGCACCGCGGCTGATCGCGACGCTGGGGCGCGCCATCGAGTTCTGCCAGGCCACCCTCGCCTACGGCCGTGCGGCGGAGGCGACGCCGGCCATCCGGGACGTCGCGTTGCGCCAGCTCGTCGCCGAGCAGGCAGAGATGCTCGGTCTGCCTGGCGACGGGCGGCTGCGTTTCGAAAACCGTGTCCCAGCCGAGCTGACCGCGCCATGTGACCCCGACCAGATGGCGCGCGTGCTGACGAACCTGATGCGCAATTCCGTTCAGGCCCTGGCTCAGGCCGGTGCGGAAGCCGACGCGCAACCGCTGCTGGCCGTGACGGCCGGGCCGGTCAACGGCACCGTGGCGCTACGCATCATCGACAATGGACCGGGCGTGCCGGAGCGGGCCCGGGCCAATCTCTTCCAGGCCTTCCGCGGCTCGGTGACACCGGGCGGCACCGGGCTCGGGCTTGCCGTCGCGGCGGAACTCGTCCGGCTGCACGGCGGCACGATCGAACTCGAACCCTCTCCTGCGGGCGCCGTGTTCAGGGTCGCGCTGCCACTGCGGCGTAACAACGGCCATTGAGAGGCCGGTCGGCTACTGACTCGCCCAGATCACCCGCGCCATGAAGGCGATCTCGGCGAGATTCAACGTCCGGTCCGGATGCTCCGGGTTGAGCGAGGCAAGCTCGACAGTCTTGGCAGTCTGACGCCTGAGCTGCTTGGCCAGCACCTCGCCCTCGACCGTCTTGACCACGACGCGGTCGCCGCGCCGCACCGTCGCCGTCGGCGAAACGATGATGGTGTCCCCGTCTCGATAGAGAGGCAGCATCGAATCGCCGGAGATTTCGAGCGCGTAGGCCTTCTCCTCCGCCATGCCGGGGAAAGCGACTTCCTCCCAGCCAGTTCCCACCGGAAAGCCGCCATCGTCGAAGAAGCCCCCGGCCCCTGCCTGCGCAAAGCCGATCAGCGGGATGGTGCGCCCCGGAGCGGTATCGCGCCGCAGCACCGCACTCATGAACTCGTCAAGCGAGGCACCGGTCGCCGCCAGGATCTTGGCGATCGACTCCGTCGAGGGCCAACGCTCGCGTCCGTCCGGCGCCACGCGCTTCGAGCGGTTGAAGGTGGTGGCGTCCAGGCCCGCCTTGCGTGCCAGCCCCGAAGCCGTGAACCCGTAGCGCTGGGCAAGCATGTCGATCGCCCCCCAGATCTGGTCGTGTGACAGCATCGCGCGGGCCTCGCTTCGCTCTTGCCGCAGGGCTGGGATCGACAATAGGAAATATACCCTATCGCTTGAGATTTCAATCCGAATCTTGCTGCGACCCGGCTATCGCTTGCGGAATCCTCCTGCCAGGGATTAAGCCGTGGCCCGACATGTTTCCGCGAGACTGCCGGTGCCCCTGATCTACAAGATATGCCCAGCCCCGCTCTGGCGTGATGCGGAGCAGAATGGCCGCTTCGAGGGCGCTCCCATCGACCTCTCCGACGGCTACATCCATTTTTCGACGGCCACCCAGCTCGCCGA
Organism: Allobosea sp. CER48; assembly: GCF_044752385.1. NCBI lineage: Bacteria > Pseudomonadati > Pseudomonadota > Alphaproteobacteria > Hyphomicrobiales > Alloboseaceae > Allobosea > Allobosea sp. CER48. Next base: position 2,648 of record NZ_JBIWYK010000073.1, read on the forward strand.
GACCGCGGCCAGGCACTTCGCCGGGCAGACGGACCTTCTCCTCGTCGCGGTCGATGATTCGCGTTTTGACAGGGCCCTGCGCTACGAGCCCTCGCGCGGGGGCGCCCTGTTTCCCCATCTCTACGCCACGCTCGATCCGAAAGCTGTGCGCTGGGTCGCACCGCTGCCGCTCAAGGCCGATGGCAGCCACGCCATTCCGGGAGACCTGACATGATCGGCGGCCTGTTCAACCTGGCCCGGCCATTGATTCACCGCATGGATGCGGAGACGGCCCATCGCCTCACGGTCGCGGCGCTGGCCGCCGCGCCGGCGCTCAAGCCGGGGTCGGACGACCCCGTTCTCGCGACGGAAGCCTTCGGCCTCAGCTTCACTAACCCGGTTGGGCTCGCGGCTGGCTTCGACAAGCATGCCGAAGCGGTCGATGGCGCATTGGGCCTCGGATTCGGCTTCGTCGAAGTCGGCGGGGTGACGCCGCTGCCCCAGCCCGGCAATCCGCGCCCGCGCGTCTTCCGGCTCATCGAGGACGAAGCCGTCATCAACCGCTACGGCCTCAACAGCGAAGGCATGGAAGCCGTCGCAGTGCGGCTCGCGGCCCGGCGAAGCCGTGGCGGGCTGGTCGGCGTCAATCTCGGCGCCAACAAGGATTCCACCGACCGCGCTGCAGACTACGCCACGCTTGCCCGGCGGCTGGCGCCGCTCGCCGACTTCCTGACGATCAACGTCTCCTCGCCCAACACGCCGGGCCTGCGCGACCTGCAGGCAGAGTCCGCGCTAGACGACCTTGTGGCGCGCACGCTCGCGGCGCGGGACGAGGTGGCGGCCGGAGGCCGGCGCACGCGGGTTCTCGTCAAGATCGCACCTGACCTGACGATGCCCGAGCTCGATGGCATGATCGCGGTCGCCCGGAAGCGCGGGATCGACGGCATGATCGTTTCCAACACCACGATCACGCGCCCCGAGAGCCTGCGCAACGCCGCCAAGGCGGAGACCGGCGGATTGTCAGGGAAGCCGCTGTTCACCGCCTCGACCCGTATCCTCGCCGAGGCCTACCTGCGCGTCGAAGGACAGTTCCCGCTCATCGGCGTCGGCGGCGTCGATTCCGCCGAAACGGCCTTCGCCAAGATCCGCGCCGGCGCGACGCTGGTGCAGTTCTATTCGGCGATGGTGTTCAAGGGCCCGGGGCTGGCGAAGGAGATCAAGGCCGGTCTCGCCACGCGGGCGCGCCGCGCCGGCCTGACGCGGTTGACGGCCCTGATCGGGCGCGACGCGGCAGCGATCGCCCGTGGCGAGGGGCTGTAAGCTTACTTCCGCGCCGCGAAGAGCCGCATCAGCAGCCAGAGCGGCACGACGATCAGGGCGCCGGCGATGACCCATGCGCCGACCTCGCGCACCGCTCCGAAGCCGAGCCCGGTTATCGAGCGGATGAACCGCGCCCCGGCCTCATAGAGCCCGCGCGGCGACAGGCCTAGGAAAGCCATTGCGGCTCCGACCAGGAGCGAGATGAAGATCAGACGGACGAGGACGCTGAGCGGCGAGCCGCCGATAAACCGTTCCATGGAAGCAATGGCCACCCTGTTGCGCCCCGCGCATTTCCGGGGCGCTTCGCAACCGTCTTAACCTGAAACCCGCCGCGCTTGAACGGTATCTGAACGGCTGGCTCAAGCCGTCGCGGAGGCCCCGGCCGTCGCCCAGGCCGTGCCTGCGATCTTCGATGCCGCGATCACGGCCTGCGTGCGACTGTCGACGTCGAGCTTGGTCAGGATCGCCGAGACATGGGCCTTCACTGTCGCCTCGGAGACGCCGAGCTCGTAGGCGATCTGCTTGTTGAGCAGCCCCTCTGACAGCATCATCAGCACGCGCACCTGCTGCGGCGTCAGCGTCGAGAGGCGGCGAACCATGTCGGCAACCTCGGCATCGACCGGAGCCGACAGGTCGACGCCCGGCGGCGTCCAGACCCCGCCATCGAGCACGGCGCGGATCGCCTCGCCCATCTGCGCGACATCGGCGGTCTTGGGCAGGAAGCCGAGGGCGCCGAATTCGATGCATCGGCGAATCACCGCCGGGTCGTCATTGGCAGAGACGACGATCACCGGAATCTCGGGATGGTCGGCGCGCAGGAACAGGAGACCGGAGAAGCCCTGCACGCCAGGCATGGTCAGATCGAGCAGCACGAGATCGGCATCGCCTCCACTCGCCAAGGCTTCGGTCAGAGCTTCCAGGGAGCCGACTTCACTGACCTCGGCGCCGCCGATGGCGCTCGATACGGCCTGGCGCAACGCACCGCGAAAAAGCGGGTGGTCGTCCGCGATGACGATCCGCGTCGAAGGCTGCTTGGTCATCGCCACCACTCCCTAAAGCCTGCACCGGTTCTGCCCGAAAACCGCATTCCGCATGTCCCGGCCGATGCTCTTGTCCAGCCCGGGCATTTTGCCTCAGGCGGAGAAGTGATCACAAGCACCCTGCGCGCAAGGCTGCAACCCATTCTGGCTCAGCCATTGGTCGGCAACAGCGCTTCCAGCACCTCGATATGGTCGGCTTCGCGCGGCGGCTTGTCCCAGCGGATGCGGTTGATCCGGGGGAAGCGCATCGCCAGCCCGGATTTGTGCCGGGTCGAGCGCTGCAGTCCCTCGAATGCGACCTCGAAGACGAGCCCGGCCTGCGCATCATGCGTGACCTCGCGCACCGGGCCGAAGCGGTTCAAAGTGTTCTTGCGCACGTATTTGTCGATCTCGACCAACTCCTCGTCGGTGAAGCCGAAATAGGCCTTGCCGACGGGCACCAGCTCCTCCCCGCCTTCTTCGCCAACGCGCCAGACGCCGAAGGTGTAGTCGGAATAGAAGGAGGAGCGCTTGCCGTGGCCGCGCTGGGCATACATCAGCACGCAGTCGACCAGCCGCGCATCCCGTTTCCATTTCCACCAGTAGCCCTTGGGGCGCCCCGGCAGGTAGGGCGAGTCGCGCCGCTTGATCATGCAGCCTTCGACGGCTTCCGCGTCGGCGCCAGCCCCGGCCGAGGCCGGATCGGCGCGGGCCGCCGTCAATTCCTCCCACGACCCGAAGGGGATCGTCGGCGAGAGATCGAAGCGGGTGCTGGCGAGACGCGACAGGAAGGCCTCGAGCCGCTGGCGTCGCTCCCCGAAAGGCAGGTGGCGGATATCCTCCTCGCCATCGACGAGCAGGTCGTAGACGCGGATATGGGCGGGAAATTCGCCGAGCATCTTCGCCGTGACGGTCTTGCGGTTGAGCCTTTGCTGGAGGGTGTTGAAGCTCTGTACCGCGCTCTCGCGCATCACCAGCAGCTCGCCGTCGAGCGCGCCATCCTGCGTCAGCTCCTCGACAAGGTCGGGGAAGGCGGCGGCGATGTCCTCGCCAGTGCGCGAATAGAGGCGCGTGACGCGGGTGCCGTCCGCCCTGCGGCCGCTCGCCGCCTGGACGCGGATGCCGTCCCATTTCCATTCGGCCGAGAACTCGGCCGGGTCGAGCTTGCCGAAATCCCCGTCCTCGATCGGATGAGAGAGCATGACCGGGCGGAACGGCGCGGGGTCGCGCGCGGCCGGCCGCGCACCCCTGCCCTCCAGCCAGGCGAAGAGTTCGGCGTAAGGCGGCTCGAGCCCGTGCCAGACCTGCTCGACCTCGTCGGGCGACACACCGCCCAGGCTGGCCGCCGCCGTCTTGGCGAGACGGGCGGACACGCCGATCCGCAGCGCGCCGGTGATGAGCTTCAGCAGCGCCCAGCGCCCGGTCTCGTCGAGCGCATCGAGCCAACCCGCGACAAGGCGTGGCAGGTCGGTCTTGCCGGCCTCGCGCAGGCTCTCGACGACCTCCGGCAAATGCGGCACCGCATTGGCACCGTGCCGTGCCGGCCACATCAGGGCGACCGTCTCCGAGAGATCGCCGACATAATCGTAGGACAGTGCGAAGAGCACCGGGTCCGTCCGCTCGGCGACCAATGCACGGATCAGCCCGGCCTTGGCATTGCGGAAGACGAGACCACCCGTCATCGCAGCCAGCGCATAGCCGCGATCGGGATCCGGCGTGGTGCGCAGATAATCGGCGATCAGCGCCAGCTTCGCGTTGCGGCGCGGCTCATAGGCGAGACGATCGAGCAGCCAGGCGAAGCGATTCATGCTGTCGCTTCTCCGCTACGGCGCATCGGTTTCGGCATGTTGCACCGCATCGTTCAGATACCGTTCATGAAGCAAACCTTAACGGCAGCAATGTAGCCAGGAGAGAGACGCCGATGCGTGCCGCGATGCGGTTCCTTGCCTTGCCTGTCATCGCTGCAACGCTTTCGGCCGGGGCCCCCGCACAGGCGGCGAGCTTCTCCTGCCGCGAGACGCCGATCGTGCGCTCGAACGCGACGCTCGCACCACTTTCGGCCAAGATCGCACAAGGCCAGTCGCTGGCGATCCTGGCGATCGGGTCCTCCTCGACGGAGGGCATCGGCGCGAGCGCCAAGGACAAGACCTATCCCGCACGCCTCCAGGCGCTGCTCGGCAAGGCGTGGCCTAAATCGCAGATCGAGATCGTCAATGCCGGCATCGGCGGCGAGACCGCGCCGCAGACCCTTGCCCGGCTGAAGGCGGCGCTGGCCACGCGCAGCTACGATCTCGTCATCTGGCAGGTCGGCACCAACGATGCCGTCACCGGCGGCGATCTCGACGCATTCAAGGCGATGGTGACCGACGGCATCGCAATGGTGCGCGAGGCCGGCCCGGCGCTCGCCATCCTCGATCCGCAGTATTTCCCGTCCGTTCGGGACCCCCAGCGCTATGGCGCCTATGTCGAAGCCGTCGGCGACGTCGCGCGTCGTGAGGCCGTTCCGGTCTTCGCCCGCTATGCGGCGATGCGCGAATGGCACCGCACCGACGCAGAGGCCTTCAAGGCCGCGCTGTGGACGGACGGCTTCCATATGAGCGATGCCGGCTATGACTGCCTCGCACGCGACATGGCGAATGCCATGGTCGGGATGGCCGCGCCTGCGCGGCCGCTCGTCGCCGCTTCGCGCTGATAGAGGCCTAGACGGCAGCCGCATCGGCAGCCTCCCCGGCCGTATCGGCCTCGCCCTCGTCGCCATAGCCGACGAGATGCAACGGCTTGGCCTTCAGTCCCGCCGTGCCGCACCAGTGGACGAGCGCATCGGCCTCGCCATGCGTCACCCAGATCTCGCCGGCCTGGACCTCGCGAATGGTCGCGAGCAGATCGTCCCAGTCGGCATGGTCGGAGATGACCAGCGGCAGCTCGACGCCCTTCTGCCGCGCCCGGGCACGGATGCGCATCCAGCCCGAGGCGAAGGACGTGACCGGATCGGGAAAGCGACGCGCCCATAGATCCTGCGTCGCACTCGGCGGGCAGATGACGATCTCGCCCCCCAGCGTCTTGCGGTCGGTGTCGGCGACCATGCGGATCTCGCCGAGCGGAATGCCCTCGTCCTTGTAGAATGCCGTGATCTTCTCGAGCGCACCGTGGCTATAGATCGGCCGCTCGTAGCCGGCCTCGCGGATCAGCGCCATGACGCGCTGCGCCTTGCCGAGCGAATAGGCGCCCAGGATATGCGTCCGCTCCGGGAAGAGCCTGACGGATTCGAGGAGCTTTGCCACCTCCCCCGCCGCCGGCGGATGCCGGAAGACCGGCAGACCGAAAGTCGCCTCGGTGATAAAGATGTCGCAGGGCACGACCTCGAAGGAAGCGCAGGTCGGGTCGCGCTCTCGCTTGTAGTCGCCGGAGGCGACGATGCGCAGGCCGCGGCTCTCGACCATGATCTGGGCCGAACCGAGAACATGGCCGGCGGGCATGAAGCGGAACTCGACCTCGCCGATGCGGATCGGCTCGCCCGGCACCGCCTCCTGCCGGGTGCCGGCGAAGGCTTCGCCGTAGCGCAGCGCCATGATCGCAAGCGTCTCGCGGGTCGCCAGCACGGAACCGTGGCCGGCGCGGGCATGGTCGGAATGGCCATGGGTGATGAGGGCCCGCGCCACGGGACGGACGGGATCGATATGGACGTCGGCCGGCGGGCAGTAGAGCCCGGACGGGGTCGGCAGCAGTAATTCGGAGGGGCGCCAGCGGGCGCTTTGTCTGGCCAGCGTCATGCTCCTCGGCTAGACCCGCAATCATGACCGAGAAAGGCCAGACCACGTATTTCGCGAGTTCCGGCGACCCGGTGCTCGACCGCCGCTATGGCTGGGCCGAAGCTGCGCTGAAGGATGGCGACGCGCAAGCGGCCGTCGAGATCCTCGACCAGACCCTGGCGCAGGCCTATCACTTCACAGCCGCCTGGCATCTCTACGGGTTGGCGCAGGAGGCTCTCGGCCACAAGGAGGACGCCGCCACCGCCTGGCGGCAATGCCTCGACCTCGACCCCAACGACCATTTCGGCGCGCGACTCGACCTTGCCCGCATCGGTGCGCTGCCGGCCGAACAGGCGACTTCCGAGAATTTCTCCGGCGCGCTGTTCGACGCCTACGCCGACCGCTTCGACAGTCATCTCACCGAAACCCTGCAATACAACGCGCCCGACCTGCTGAAGGCGGCGCTGGTGCGCTGCTGCAGCAACGCCGGCCGGCCGTTCCGGTTCGACATCGTCTATGATCTCGGTTGCGGCACGGGGCTGATGGGCGAAGCCATCCACGAGCAGAGCGGCTTCATCGCCGGCTGCGATCTCTCGCCGCGCATGATCGAACGGGCGCGGACCAAGTTGGCCCCCGACGGGACGCCGCTCTACGATAAGCTTGCCGTTGCGGGGCTGACGAGTTTCCTGACCAGCCGCCCGGACGCCTCGGCGGACCTTGTCGTCGCGGCCGATGTCTTCGTCTATCTCGGCGAGCTCGCTCCCTGCTTCCGTCAGAGCGCGCGCGTGCTGGAACCGGGCGGCCTCCTCGCCTTCACGGTGCAGAGCCATGACGGCGAAGGCGTGGTCGTCGGGGAGGACAGGCGGTTCGCTCATGCGGAGAGCTGGCTGCGGCAGCGGCTGGGTGAGGCAGGGCTCACTCCGCTACTCCTCGAACCTGCCAGCACGCGGCAGGATCGCGGTGCCCCGGTGCCGGGGCTGGTCGTGGTCGCGGAACGGCGCTGAATCGAGGCAGCCACAAGCCT
>NZ_JBIWYK010000074.1:0-9721 GCF_044752385.1 Allobosea sp. CER48
CGCACGCCGTACCGTCGGGCGTATCGCCGCGGCGCGGATCAATTCGAGCAATCGCTCGACGGCCTCCTCGCGGTTGCGCTTCTGGCTGCGGTGCGTCTGGGCGACGATGACGATGACCCCGTCCTGGGTCAGCTTGCTGCCGGCGAGTTTCATGAGGCGAATGGCGACATCGTTCGGCAAGCCCGGCGATCGGCGCGCGTCGAAGCGGATCTGCACCGCGCTCGAGACCTTGTTGACGTGCTGACCGCCCGGTCCCGAGGCGCGCACGAAGCTCTCCTCGATCTCGCTGTCGTCGATCGCGATGGACGGGGTGACTTGAATCATGGGAGGACGCTACCTCAAATCAAGGAGACATGCAGCGATGAAGCCTTCCCGCGACATCGGCCGGCTCGTCGAGATCATGGCGGCGCTGCGCACGCCGGAGACGGGTTGCCCCTGGGACCTCCAGCAGGACTTCGCCTCGATCGCGCCCTACACCGTCGAGGAAGCCTATGAAGTCGCCGATGCGATCGCGCGCGGCGACAAGCTCGATCTCAAGGACGAACTCGGCGACCTCCTGCTGCAGGTCGTGTTTCACGCCCGGATGGCGGAGGAGGAAGGCTCGTTCGCGTTCCCGGATGTCGTGGAAGCGATCACCAGCAAGCTGATCCGCCGGCACCCGCATGTCTTCGGCGATACGCGCGATCTCTCGCCCGCCGAGGTGAAGGTGCTCTGGCACCGGATCAAGGCAGAAGAGAAGGCGGCCAAGGCGGCGGTGCGCGATGCCGCGGGCCTTCCGCCGCTACCGGAGGACAAGAGCGTCCTTGCCGGCGTGCCGCATACCCTGCCGGCCCTGACGCGGGCCTGGAAGCTGCAGGCGCGCGCCTCGACGGTGGGCTTCGACTGGAACGATGCGCGCCTCGTCCTCGACAAGATCCGCGAGGAGACGACCGAGATCGACGAGGCGCTCGCGAGCCGCGACAAGGCGGCGATCCAGGAGGAGATCGGCGACCTGCTCTTCGTCATCGCCAACCTCGCCCGTCACGTCGACGCCGATCCTGAAGCCTGCCTCCATGCTGCGAACGCGAAATTCGAGCGCCGCTTCAAGGGCATCGAGGAGAAGCTCGAAGCCGAGGGCCGCAACGCGGGAGATGCGGCGCTCGATGAGCTCGAGGCGCTCTGGCAGGCGGTGAAGCGGGAGGAAAAGGCTGCGCCGTGACCCGGATCAGCGCCGGGTCGCGTCAGGAAAGCGGGCTGTGAAGCTCCCTTCCCGCTCCGGCGGCAGCCGGACGATCAGCTTCAACCCGCCGTCCTCGGCATCCTCGCGCTCCAGGATTTCGCCGTTGGCATGCAGCCAGGCGAGCGACTTGCCGTCTCCGGGTGCGAGATCCAGCCGGTAGACAGGCCGGCTCCGCGCGATCCTGGCCTCGATCGCTCCCGTCAGACGATCGATCCCCTCGCCGGTCAGTGCCGAGACGAGGACGGGACGCGTCTCGGCAGGGCGCAGGGAAGCGACACCGAGCTGACGCTCGCGCTCGGCCGGGTCCAGCAGATCGGCCTTGTTCCAGACCTCGATGACGCGCTGGCCATCATCCGGATTGATGCCGAGATCGCGCAGGATCGCCTGTACGTCGGCAGCCTGGGCCTGCGTGTCCTCATGCGAGACGTCGCGGACATGCAGCAGGACATCGGCCTCGATCGCATCTTCCAGCGTCGCGCGGAAGGCGGCAACGAGCTGTGTGGGCAGGTCGGAGATGAACCCGACCGTGTCGGACAGCATGATTCGGGCCCCATGCGGCAGCTTGATCGCCCGGGCCGTCGGATCGAGCGTGGCGAAGAGCATGTCCTGCGCCAACACCTCGGCCGAGGTCAGCCGGTTGAACAGCGTCGACTTGCCGGCATTGGTGTAGCCGACCAGCGCGACGATCGGATAGGGTACGCGTTTGCGGCTGGCGCGATGGAGCGAGCGCGTCCGCTTCACGCTCTCGAGATCGCGCTCGATCTTGGTCATCCGTTCCTGGATGATGCGCCGGTCGGCCTCGATCTGGGTTTCGCCAGGCCCGCCGAGGAAGCCGAAGCCGCCGCGCTGACGTTCGAGGTGGGTCCAGGACCGTACCAGCCGGCTCTTCTGATAGTTGAGATGCGCAAGCTCGACCTGGAGCGAGCCTTCCTTGGTGCGGGCACGCCGCCCGAAGATTTCGAGGATCAGGCCGGTGCGATCGATGACCTTGCAGCCGAAGGCCTTTTCGAGATTGCGCTGCTGAACCGGCGACAGGGCGCAGTCCATCACGACGAGGCCGACCTCCTCGATCCTGATGCGCTCCGCGAGCTCCTCGACCTTGCCCTTGCCGAGATAGGTCGCGGGCCGCAGCGCCGTGAGCAGCACCTGCACCGGCTCGACGACGGTCAGGTCGATCGCAGCCGCGAGGCCGACGGCCTCGTCCAGCCGAGCAGCGAAAGAACGCTGGTTTGTGTCGGCCGCTATGCCGCGCTTCTGCAGGTAGGGCCCCACGACAAAGGCGCGCGTATTCGCCGCGATGTCGCGTTCGATTTCGTCGAGCGGCTTCGCGCCTGTGACGCGCGTGGCCGCCCGATCCTCATCATCCTTGTGGCTTGGCGCCAAGTCAGTTCTTGTCCGTGTCCTCGGGCTCGAACAGTTGCACCGGATGTCCGGGCATGATGGTCGAGATCGCATGCTTGTAGACGAGCTGCGAATGGCCGTCACGGCGCAGCAACACGCAGAAATTGTCGAACCAGGTCACGACGCCTTGCAGCTTCACGCCGTTCACCAGGAAGATCGTCAGCGGAATCTTCTGTTTGCGAACGTGATTGAGGAAAGTGTCCTGGAGGTTCTGAGCCCGCTCTGCGGCCATGGGTAGTCCCTGTTGTTGGGATCGTCGATCGGTTTACGCCCGCGATCCAGTTCGTTCCGTTCGGGCCGGCGGCGCATTCCGCCAGCCTCGGAACACCGACGCTCCATTAGATCGTCGAGTTCGCCATCAACGCAAGTGCAGCAATGCCGCGTTTTTTCGCAGGTGCGTCTGCGTGGCGTGCAGGCGCATCCTACGAAAGACTAGCCGACGCCCAGCGACTTGAGCTTCCGGTGCAGTGCCGAACGCTCCATCCCGATGAACTCCGCCGTTCGCGAGATGTTGCCTGAGAAGCGCGCGATCTGGGCGATCAGATACTCGCGCTCGAAGATCTCGCGAGCCTCGCGCAGGGCGAGACTCATCAACCGCTCGCCGCCGGAGCCCGACGGTGTCGTCGGCACCATCGCGCCGACCTCCGCCGGCAGCATCTCCACGGTCACCTCCGCGGTCGGGTCGCCCTTGGTCAGGATCATCAGCCGCTCGACATTGTTGCGGAGCTCGCGGACGTTGCCCGGCCATTCATGCGACTGCAGCACGGCCATCGCATCGGAGCCGATCCGGCGCCTCGGCAGGCCGCTCGCGATGGAAATCTGCTCCATGAAGAACTCGATCAGCTCCGGCACGTCCTCGCGCCGCTCGGAGAGCGCGGGGATGCGGATCGGCACGACGCTGAGGCGGTGATAGAGGTCCTCGCGGAAATGCCCGTCGGCGATCAGCTGGGCGAGATCGCGGCTCGACGACGAGATGATGCGGACATCGACATGGACCCGCGTCGCTCCGCCGACACGCTGGAAGTTCTGGTCGACAAGGACGCGCAGGATACGGTTCTGCGTCTCGCGCGGCATGTCGCCGATCTCGTCGATATAGAGCGAGCCGCCATGCGCCTCCTCCAGCGCGCCGATGCGGCGCGAGCGGCCGTCCCCGCCCTCGACGCCGAAAAGCTCCTCCTCCATCGTCTCGGGCGTGATCGTCGCCGCGTTGATGACGACGAAGGGGCCGTGCGAGCGCGTCGACGCCTCATGCAGCGTGCGGGCCGCCAGCTCCTTGCCGCAGCCCGGCTCGCCTGTGATGAGGACGCGCGCGTTGGTCGGCGCCACGCGTTCGATGGTCTGGCGCAGCTGGTTCACAACCGTCGTGCGGCCGACGATGCGGTTGGCCTGGACCGAGCGGGTCTTCAGCTCCCGGACTTCGCGGCGCAGCCGCGATGCCTCGAGGGCACGCTCGGCCACGAGGACGAGCCGATCCGCCTTAAACGGCTTCTCGATGAAGTCATAGGCGCCACTCTTGATCGCGGACACGGCCGTCTCGATGTTGCCGTGGCCGGAAATCATCACCACGGCGAGATCCGGATGGCTCTCCTTGATCAGCTCCAGGACCTGCAGACCGTCCAGGCGGCTGCCCTGCAACCAGATATCGAGGAAGACGAGGTTCGGCCGCCGCGCGGCAATAGCCGCCAGCGCCTCGTCGGCGGAGCCTGCCTTGCGGGTCCGATAGCCTTCGTCTTCGAGAAGGCCGGCGACCAGATCGCGGATATCGACTTCGTCGTCCACCACCAGGATGTCAGCGCTCATCAACCTATCCCATTCTGCAAATCGTGAACGACCGGACCGGAGCCCGGCTGGGCGGCATTATCGCCGCCATCGGCCTCGGAGGGGCCGGTATCGGGGAACCAGAGACGGATACGGGCGCCCCTCGCCCCGCTGGAAGCATCGGGCCGATCGAGCAGCTCGATGCCGCCGCCGTGGTCCTCCAGAATCTTGCCGACGATGGCGAGGCCGAGACCGGTCCCGCCCTCGCGCGTGGTCATATAGGGCTCCAGCAATTTCTGGCGCTGGTCGGCCGGCAGGCCCTTGCCGTTGTCGATCACCTCGATCACCACCCGGCCATCCTCGCGCCGCTCCAGGCGGACATCGATGCGGCCCTGGCCCCGCTCGTCCGCGGGAACCGCCTCGATCGCCTCGGTCGCGTTCTTGATGACGTTGGTCAGGGCCTGCGAGATCAGGCGCCGGTCGAACCGCGCCGGGACCGCCTCGTCGGGGAGGCTCTCCTCGATCGTGGTCTCGGGATTCCCGACCCGCCAGAGGAAGACGATCTGACGCACCGTCTCGACGATATCCTCGCGCAGCAGCGAGGGTTTCGGCATGCGGGCGAACGAAGAGAATTCGTCGACCATGCGGCGGATATCCTCGACCTGGCGCACGATCGTGTCGGTGCACTGGTCGAAGACCTCCTTGCCTTCGGTGATCACGCGGCCGAAGCGGCGCTTGATGCGCTCGGCCGAAAGCTGGATCGGCGTCAGCGGATTCTTGATCTCATGTGCAATGCGCCGGGCGACGTCGGCCCAGGCAGCCGTGCGCTGCGCCGAAACGAGATCGGTGATGTCGTCGAGCGTCACCACGAGACCGGCGCTGATCCCCTCGCCTTCGCGCACCGCGCGAATGTTCACCATGCGGTCCTGCCCCGCGCGCGTCAGCGTCGCCTGCCCCGCGATCTGTCGCTGCCTGCCCTGCAGGGCCTCCGCGACGAAACTCGCGACCTCAGGGGCGACCTCGGCCACGGGCTTGCCATGTAGCCGGCCACCGGTGCCCAGCAGGGCTTCGGCCGATCGGTTGATGGTCGTGATGTGGCCGTCGCTGTCGAGACTGAGCACGCCGGAGGAGACGCCGGAGAGTACGGTCTCGGTAAAGCGCCGCCGCCTGTCGATGACCTCGCTGGCCGTTACCAGGCTGTCGCGCTGACGGCGGAGCTCCGCCGTCATCTTGTTGAACGTCTCGCCGAGATGGGCAAGGTCGCCCTCGGATCGTCGGATCGGCACCTGGACGTAGAAATTGCCGCTAGAGACCTGATCGGTTGCGTGGATCATCCGCCTGATCGGGGCGACGAGGCCATTGGCAAAGCTCAGGCCGAGCCAGATGGCCGACAGCAGCAGGATCAGCGCGATCAGGCCGTACATCGAGGCGAAGGCAATCTGGACGCCCTTCCGACGAGCGTCGATCGACAGGTACTCGACGGCCGCCCCGCGTGCGACGGCCGGGAATTCCACGGCCAGCGGATCGACCTCCCGCGCAATGTGCAGGAAGCTGTTGTCATAGGCCGGAAGCTTCATCACCGCGCCGAAGATCCGTCCGGTACGCGGAATGACGCAGATCGGCTCCGGCGCGGACTGCGCATCGTCGAAGGAGGCCTGATCGGGCTTCGGCGCATCGCGCAGCACGTCGATATTGGCGCGGACGATCACCTTGTCCGGCGGCTGCATGATCGCCGCCACCGGAACGCCAAGCGCCGTCGCGCGCGAGGTCAGGAAGTTCTCGAACCATTTCCGGTCGACGTCATAGGCCGGCTTGGCGCGCGTCAGGTCGTCGGCAAGCACGCGAATCTCGCGACCGAGCGAACGGCACTGGCTGGCGGCATAGGCATCCGCGACCTCGACCGACTTGAAGATGGCATCGCGCATCCTGTCCGAGAACCAGGGCTCCAGGCCGCGCTCGATGGTGAAGGTGGCGATGATGGCGACGAGGACAGCCGGAAGCGCCGCGATGATGCTGAACAGGCCGACGATGCGCACATGCAGGCCGGCGGCCGCAGCCCCGGCCTTCCGTGCTCTGATCAGGACGGCGGCCTCGACTGCGACGATGACCAGCAGTGCGAGAATCAGCAGCGCATTGAGGACGAAGACGCCGACCACGACCTCGTGCACCGGCGCGATCGGCGTCGCGCCGGACAGGACAAGGAACGTCAGCAGCGCCGAGACCAGCGCCAGGACGACGATGATGCCGCCAATCCAGCCGGAAACACGGCGGGATTTCTCCTCGCCGCGCGGTACCATTCTGGCCTCACTCGCGGAAGCGGACACGTTCTCTGACAACTCCGATAAGGCTCGGCCGGGACTTCGCCGGACTCACGGCGCTACTGATGCGCCGCCGCAACGGTGTTGTCAAAATATGACATATAAAAGGCAGCGCGACCGTTCAGCGCGGCGAACGCACAACCTGCATGTCGAGCTCGCGGATCTTCTTGCGGAGCGTGTTGCGGTTGAGGCCGAGGAGCTCCGCCGCGCGGATCTGGTTGCCGCGGGTTGCGGCGAGCGCCGCTGCGATCAGCGGCGGTTCGATCTCGCGCAGAATGCGGTGATACAGGCCTGGGGGCGGGATATTGTCACCGAATCCGCCGAAATACTGGCCGAGATGTCGCTCGACCGAGCCGGACAGGGTCTCGGCGCGCTCGGGAGCGGCGGAGTTGCCGGCGTAGCTCGACCCGCCTGCGGCCGGCTGCAATTCGGCCTCGACGATCGGCGCGGTGATAGTTTCCTGCGGGTAGAGGGCGGCCAACCGGCGAACCAGGTTTTCGAGCTCGCGGACGTTACCCGGCCAGCGATAGCGACGCATCACGTCCATCGCTTCCGAATCGACCTGCTTGCGCGGCAGCCCCTCCTTCTCGACCAGCGAGAAGAAGTGCCGGACGAGATCGGGGATGTCCTCGACGCGCTCGCGCAGGGGCGGCAGCCGGATCGGCACGACATTGAGCCGGAAGAACAGGTCCTCGCGGAACAGGCCCTGCGCGATCGAGATGCGCAGGTCCTTGTTGGTCGCGGCGATGATGCGGACATTGGTCTTGATCGGGGTGCGCCCGCCGACCGTCGTGTACTCGCCCTGCTGGAGCACGCGCAGCAGGCGCGTCTGTGCCTCCATCGGCATGTCGCCGATCTCGTCGAGGAAGAGCGTGCCGCCCTCAGCCTGCTCGAAGCGGCCCGAGGAACGCGTCAGCGCCCCGGTGAAGGCTCCCTTCTCGTGGCCGAAGAGCTCGGACTCGATCAGGTCCTTAGGGATCGCCGCCATGTTGATCGCGACGAAGGGACCGTTCTTGCGCTTGCCGTAATCATGCAGTGCGCGCGCCACCAGTTCCTTGCCGGTGCCGGATTCGCCGTTGATCATGACGGTCAGATCGATCGGCATCAGGCGCGCCAGAGCGCGATAGACGTCCTGCATGGCCGGCGAGCGGCCGATGAGCGGGATATCCTCGGGCTCGGCGGCGTGGCTGCGCGCCGTCTCTCCCCGCGGGCGGGACATGGCGCGACCGACGATCGCGACCAGCTCCTTCAGGTCGAAGGGCTTCGGCAGATATTCATAGGCCCCTCGTTCGGAAGCCTTGATCGCGGTCATGAAGGTGTTCTGCGCGCTCATGACGATGATCGGCAATTCCGGCCGCACGCGCTTGATGCGGGGCAGCAGGTCGAAGGCATTGCCGTCCGGCATCACGACGTCGGTGATGATGAGATCGCCCAGCCCCTGGGCCGCCCAGGTCCACAGGGTAGCGGCCTGCCCGGTGGTTCGGACTTCATAGCCGGCCCTGGCAAGCGCCTGGTTGAGGACGGTGCGGATCGCGGCGTCGTCGTCGGCGACGAGGATGTTCCCGGTCGGCATGTGTTCGATTAGGCCTTGCGTTGGCTGCCGTGCCCCAGCTGGTGCAGCGGCAGAAGGATCCTGAATTGCGTTCGGCGAGGAACGGACTCGCATTCGACGATTCCGCCGTGATCGCCGATCACCTTGGCGACGAGTGCAAGTCCAAGGCCACTTCCCTGAGCCTTCGTCGTCACGAAGGGATCGAACAGGTGCTGGACGAGATCCGGCGGCACGCCGGAACCATTGTCGCGAATGCAGATTTCGAGCGGCAACGCGATCCGTTCAGACGATCCGGGCACCTGCATGCGAATGCCCGGACGATAGGCTGTCGTGAGCGTTATCTCGCCGTCGAGTGCCTGCTCGCCAATGGCTTCGGCGGCGTTCTTCACCAGATTCAGCAGGACCTGCACGAGCTGATCGCGGTTTCCGGCGACCGGCGGCAGGGACGGGTCGTAGACCTCGGAGAAGCGGACGTGGCGGGCGAAGCCGGACTGGGCCAGGCGCTTCACATGGTCGAGCACGTCATGGACATTGACGGCCTCGCGCTCGCTCGGGCGCTCGTCGCCGAACAGCTCCACGCGCTCGACCAGCTTCACGATCCGGTCCGTCTCGTCGCAGATCAGCTGCGTCAACATCCGGTCCGAATCCGAGATCGAGCCTTCGAGAAGCTGCGCCGCGCCGCGAATGCCCGAGAGCGGGTTCTTGATCTCATGGGCGAGCATGGCGCCGAGCGCCGTGATCGAGCGTGCTGCTCCTCGATGCGTCAATTGCCTGTCCATTTTTTCGGCAATTGTCCGTTCTTGAAGCATCAAGACCACCGCATCGCCCTGATTGGGCAACGGAGAGGCAAACACGTCGACGATCCGATCAATGCCGAGGCGGGGCGAACCCAGATCGAGGCGATACTCGCTGACGCTGGCGCCGCGACGCTGCACCTCCTCGATCAATCCCAGCACTGGCGAGCCGAAGGCGATGAGATCGTCGATGCGCTGGCGCTTGAGCACGGCGGCGCTCGACTGAAAGAAGTCCTCGGCGGCGGTATTGGCATAGGCGATCACATGGCCTTCGCCGATCATGAGCACCGGCATCGGCAGCACATTCAGCGCCTGCACCTCGATCGTATCGAGGAGATAGGCCTTTTCGAGCCCCTTGTCGGCAAAGAGCGCCGTCATCGGCCCCCTCCTTTTCCCGTTCAGGCCGCTTCGCGGCTCAATTCCGTCGAAAACAGTGCGGTGAGCGCAGCGAGCACCTGCCGAGGCTCTTCCGAGGTCAGCAGCGTCCGCCGCTGGTCCGGATCCGGCTCGCAGCCTTCGGCCAGGGCCTCGTCGGCATAGGCGGCGAGGTGCTTGCGGGCATGGCGCACCCCATGGGCGGTGCCCATCAATGCGAGCAGCCCTTCGTAATGCTCCCGCGCGGTGGCGAGCTTCTCGGCGAGGGGCAGCGGCGCGAGCGTGCGACCGTCGAGCGCAGCCC